>NZ_JBEPEL010000041.1:0-59885 GCF_040300825.1 Streptomyces sp. NPDC000229 | reverse complement strand
GTGAACGCCGGCCTTGACCGTCTTCGCGGGACGGTCGAGTTCGTTCGGGGTGTGTCCCTTGTAGATGCGGGCCCAGCACCCCACCCATACAGGAAAAATGCCCGAACACAGCCTTCTGCAACACGCTTTAGTCGACGGCGGGGCCGGAGGTGTTGTTGAGCCACTCCCATTCCGACCAGAAGGAGAAGCCGGTCTGCCACTTGTGGAAAACGCCGGCGTGACTGGTCCCGAACACCTCGATCCGACCGTCGGCGTTCGTCGCGGCAGTGATCTCGGTTCCGCCACCACCGAAGCTCGCCCACTCGCCGTAGGGTGCGTTCACCCCGGTCTGCCAGGTGTGCATCGCGGTACCAGCGTTGATCGCGAAGACCTCGACCCGCCCGTCCGGGGTCCGCTCGCTGGTCAGCTCCGCATCCGCCGGGCCGCCCGATGGTTCCCACTCCGACCAGCTCACCGAACTTGTCTGGTACTTGTGGAACACCCCGGCCGGACCGGAGGCGAACACCTCCAACCGCCCGTCGGCGTTGTGGTCCACCGTCAGATCGCGACCGCCGCCGCCGAACGGTTCCCATTGCGACCAGCCACCGTCCACCGCCGTCTGATACCGGTGCTGGAACACCTCGCCGTTGAGCGCGAACACCTCCAGCCGCCCATCCGGCGACTTCTCCATCTCCAGCCGACCACCGGCCGGCCCGCCACCGGTGGGCTCCCACCCCGACCAGCCCCCGTTCGGCGCGGACTGATAACGGTGGAACACGCCCACCGGACCGGACGCATACACCTCCAACCGTCCATCGGCCTGGGCACCCGCGGCCACATCACGCCCACCGCCGCCGAATGTCTCCCACCCCGACCATGCACCGGAAGGCGTCAGCTGGTACCGATGCTGGAAAATGTCCCCATTGATCGCGAACAGCTCCAAACGCCCATCGGCGTTCGGCGCGATCGCCAACTGCGCGCCGCCCGCACCGCCCAACGACTCCCAGTCCGACCAACCCCCGTTCACCCCCCGCTGCCACGCGTGGTGCACGCCATCGGCCCCGGCCGCGAACACCTCCAACCGACCGTCCGCTCCCCTCGCCGACACCACCCGGCCCGACTCCGCCGGATGCACCAACGGCGCGGGCGGGGGGCCGCTTCCCGGTGTGCAAGGCAGCTCCACACCGCGTTCTTCGAGGTAGGGAATGGGGTCGGTCCGGCGGTGCGTGGTCCGGTCGCCCCACACGCGCAGGTGGAGGTGGGGACCACTGGACTGGCCTTCGCTGCCCATCAGCGCGATGCGCTGACCGGCCACGACATGCTCACCGACGGAGACGTCCCGCTGGTACATGTGCCCGTATTCGGTCACCGTCCCATCCCGATGCAGGATGCGGATCCACTGGCCGTAGCCGGAGACGGGACCCGAGTCGATCACCTCGCCATCACCTACGGCATGGATCGGGGTGCCGTAGTCATTGGCGATGTCGATGCCGTTGTGGGCATCGCTGTAGTACTGGGACACAAAACCGGAGGTCGGGCACGAACCGGCGAAGCCGGCGGGCCGGGCGGCAGCCGGAGACGTCACCAGAGCCGGCAGTAAGGCGGCTGTCGCGGTGAGCGTGAGAACGAGGCGCAGTGCGCGTCGGGGTGAACCGAGAAGCACGAAACGCTCCTCTCTCTTGGGTAGTCGTCGCAAAGCGGGCAGGTGACGCGACGGCGGAGCCGTATGACTGGCGGTGTGGAAGGTATCGACGGACCCCCGGCCGGAGAACCCGCAACCTTACGGACTGACAAGCGCCTTCACCTCCCCGTAGGGGGTGCGTGCCGCGGCGGTCGGTGCTGCCCCCCGAACCACTCCGACATCAGCTGCGACGAACCACATCGGCGGGAGTACGCGCTGTCACTCCGCATCGTTCCGGGTGCCTTGCCCGACCCTCCCACCACTACCTTCTCGACGGCGTCCGCCAGACCGACCAGTCAGGAGCCCGGGGAGCAGCGATGCCGACGACCGCCACCACCGACCGACCAGCAACCACCGTGCTCGGGCATCAGGAGCGCCAGGTGCTCTCCGCGGTCGGCTGCGGCCTGCGGGACGACGAGATCGCCACCGCCCTCGCCATCACCGAGGACGCCGTGGCCGAACACCTGGCGCGGATCCTCGTGAAGCTCGGTCTGCGCGACCGGGCTGCCGCCATCGTCCACGCCTTCGACAGTGGCCTGGTCGTCCCCGGACGTGGACCCCGCACGAAGTCGGTGGGCCCGGTGCTGCGGACCGCCGCCGGCCGAGCGGCCGCACCGAACGTGCGGATCTCCGTGCTCGGACCGCTGCAGGCATGGCAGGACGGGCGGCCCCTGGACCTGGGGCATCTCCGTCAGCAAACCGTACTGGCGGCGCTTGCGCTGCGCGCGGGCCGTACGCTCAGCCGGCAGGAGCTGCTCGACGGCGTATGGGGGATGGAGTCGCCGGTCGCGAACGTGGTGCCCGTATATGTCTACCGATTACGCAAGACCCTGCGCGCCGTGGACGGCCAGGACTCGGTCATTGAGCACAACCGGCGTGGTTACCGGCTGCTCTCCGGCGCGGTCGACGTGGACGTGGCGCGTATGGAGGAACTGGTCACCGCCATCGGCGCGGCGGACCGAGCAGACGAACCGACACAGGTGATCCGCCTGTGCTCGCAGGCGCTGGACCTGTTTCGCGGGGAGCTCCTGGCCGGCCTGCCCGGGCCACTCGCCGAACTGGAACGGCTGCGGCTCACTGAGCGCAGGATCACCATCCTGCAGCGGAAGGTGGAGTGGCAGCTGCGGCTGGGCCAGTGCTCCGAAGCGATTGCCGAGCTGTTCGCCTTGTCCGCGGCACACCCCCTGAACGAGCCGGTGGCCGCGATGCTGATGCGCGCGCTGTACCGCAGCGGCCGACAGGCCGACGCATTGGCCGTGTTCGACCGCGCGCGGCGCCGTCTGGCGGACGACCTGGGGGTTCTTCCGAGCCGGATGCTGCGGCGGACCTATCAGATGATTCTGCGCGGGGATGAAGCCGGCCTCACCGCAGCCGCACACTGACCGCTCAAGCGGCGCAGACGGTTCGCCACCTGTCAGGCGGCCGATTGTTCTCGGCCGCTGACAGACGGCGAAGGTACCCGGCCACGGTCCCGGCCGACGAGCCCTCCTTGATTACCAGGGATACCAGGCGCCGTTGTACCACTGCTCGTTGGCGCTGTCGTTGTGGTGATCCATGTTGAAGTCCGCCGGGTAGTTCCTGACGTGATTGTTCGGGTAGGTCCAGATGCCGGCGGACTCGTCGCAGACGTAGTCCCAGTGGCAGATGGACTTGACGGGCACGTTGCCGAAGAACCTGTCGGCGCCGGCGAGCGGAGCACCGACGATGCCGCCGAACGGCACGGATCCGCCGTTGGCGCCGGGAGGGCCCTGGCGCTTGGGGTCCGCGATGAGAATGGCGTTGACGTTGTCGAACGTCTGCCAGTTCTCGGTCACCCAGATGTGGACCACCGCGGCACCCAAGGAGTACCCGCCCATTTTGACGTGCTGGCCCGGGCACGCGGCACGCTGGTCGCGGACCAGCCGGTTCAGCTCGTTGACGCCCGCCCGGGCGCTCGCGCCGTTGGGGATTTGCGTCGGGTACCCGACGTGCTGCTGGATGTTGCCGTAGAAGCCGTCGTTGTTCCACGAGCTGCCCGTGCCACCGACGACGATCGTGTAGGTGCCCTCGCACGGAGCTGCTGCTTGCGCCGGCGACCCCTGTGCCACTGAAAGCCCCGCTGTCAGCAGAAGTCCGGCTAACGCAGCCGTGGTCCTTGTTGCTCGCATCTGTCCTCCCCATGTAGGTGGTGGCCTGTGCGTCCGCTCTCCGTCGAGGTACGCGGTCGGCCGAGGTCACCGGACAACAGTGGCAGCGGTCGATGACATCCGGATGAAACCCGTAGGGCCCGGCCGGCCCGGGCTGCTCCGCCCTCAGCCAGACCGGTACCCCACGCTGCGGTCGCTCGAGGTCAGGAGGCGAAGGCCCGTTCCAGCCGGGGAATCAGGTCCCGGAGATCCTCTTCCCAGCAGCCGGCGTTGTGGCCGCCGTTGCACTGGGTGCCCCAGCCGGAACCGTCGCCGTAGTTGACGTAGTGGTAGGGCATGCCCAGAGCGTCCATGCGGGCCTTGACGTTCTTGGCCGCGCCTTCGAGCCAGAACTCCGCTTCGAGGGGTGAGCCGCCTCCGTTGCCCACATAGATGGAGACCCCGACTCCCGCGAGTCTATCCATGTGCTGTGACGGGTCGACCTGGTTCCACCGCCAGTCGACGTTGAACACCGGGTAGGGCGAGCCGAACAGGGCGTCACTGTCCACAGCGGGCTTGTACGGGGAGTCGTTGGGATCGCAGGCCCCGGATGCCGAGCCGCAGATCACTCCCGTCGCGTCGATGAGGGAGGCGACGACGGCCAGCCGTAGGTCCATGGAGTTGGCCGACAGATCGATGTCTCCCGACAGGGAGGCGGTCTGGCTGAACAGGTCGGGACGGACCTGGGCGTAGTGGAAGGCCCCGAACCCACCCATGGAGACGCCGGCGACGGCCCTGGCCTTCTTGGCGGCAATGGTCCGCAGGTTCGCGTCGATGAACGGAATCACCTGCTTGAGATGGAAGTTCTCCCAGTTCTGGGCACCGAGCTGAGTCTTCTGGTTGAGCCAGTTGGCGTACCAGCCGCGAGCACCGCCGTCCGGGATGACGGTGATCACGGAGTCCGACATGGTCAGCGCGGGATAGGTCTGCTGGACCGGGTCGTCGGGTGAACCGTGCAGGAAGTACAGCACCGGGTAACGTCTGCCCGGGTCGTCGTAGTAGCCGCTCGGCAGAATGATTTTGATGTGCTGCTCGCCCGCGACCTCGGGCGTGGTCACAGTGATGTGGAAGTTGGTGGCACTTCCGGTCGCCGTGCCGACCTGGGTCAGGCCGAATCCGTTCGCCATCGGGGGCGGCACGGTCCTGTCAGCGGCCTGTGCAGACCCTGTCGGCACGACGACGGCCGCAGCGGCGATCATCCATGCCACCACTGCCCGCCACCAATTCGATGTTCTTGTCACAGTGTTCCCCCTCGTGAGCTTTGTCGTTGCGCGGCGCGAAACCTGTCGGGAAGCGAGGAAATCCGGTGAAGGGGTACGCCGGAGGCCGTCGTCGGGGCTCCGGCGTGCCCATACGCCGATGTCAGTCCAGGACCTTGACCCGCAATGCCGGTGAGGCCGCGATCTGATCCTCGGTGAACCGCTCGGTCACCCACCGGCCTGCCGAGAACAGCTTGGTCTGATCGGCGTAGTGCGGCGAGTTCGGGTCGGCCGACTGGGAGTAGGCCATGACGGAGAACGCCTGTGGCGGGCCGTCGGCGGTGAACCGTACCTGCTGGATGAAACTGGACCCGAAGACGATGTCCGGTTTTCCGTCGACCTGGCCAGGGGTGATCACGTTCAGCACGCCCAGTTGGCTGATCGAGCCGTGGATGGGGATCTGTTCACCACCGCGGGTGACCTTCTGGACGTCCGACAGGGGGGCGTTCAGCGGAATGCCCGCCTTGCGTAGGGCGAGAACGGCCCGGCCGAGCGCGTCGCGGACACTGGAGCTCCCGGAATCCAGTGAGTTGGGCGTGTGCACCGGGTCCTTGGGGTCGAAGGGAACCCGCCACGGTAGTTTCTCGATTCCCCGTCCATCGAGCAGGAGGGACCAGTAGTTCGCGAACAGCCAGGACCCCCGGCTGTCCGTCGTGTAATCGTGGTCCTTCCAGGCGGCCAGGATCGGACACGCCTCACTCACGTTGACCAGGTTGCCGTCCACCAGGATGACCCCGAAGGGGAGGCTCTGGCACATCGTCACCGTGGCGTTGAGGGCCAAATCGGCCGCCCTGCTGTTGTCGGCGAACAGCAATTTCCCCATGGTCTCCGGTGTGAAGCCCCTGCCCGGCAGGCCGTCGGTGCCGTTGATCCGCTTCTGCGCCGTCAGGATCAGCTCCTGGGTACGCAGCGATCGGGGCGCCGCGGTGTCGCCCATCACCCTGGGGAAGGCCAGTGGTTGCTCGGGGTTGGCCAGCCAGGCGCTGTCGTTGGCGTTGCCCACGAAGTCGGACCGGATCAGGCGTGGCTGCTTGTGCGGGTCCAGCAGTCCTGGCGCGACCGCATTCGGGTCATCGGGCCAGTCGCACTCGCTGCGCTTGCCGTCGAGGATGGAGATCGGCGGCACGTTCGGCAGCCGTAGCCCCTGGTTGAAGAGCAGCTGACCGGTGTGGGTGAGGCACGACTGCGCGTGCTCGTCGGTGATGTTGGGGGTGGCCTGGATGTCCGCGTACAGCGCGTTGCCCTTGCGATCGGAGGCGACGGTGTTGAAGAAGGGGACCCCCTGCGTGGTCTCCAGCGTGTTCACCACATCGTGGACGTCCTTGGCCTGCTCGAGGCGGAACCAGGTGTTCAACGCCCGCAGGTTGTGCATGTTCACGTCGCGTACCGCGTGCGCGCTGACCACCCAGGGCAAGGGGACGCCCTGCATCGCTGTGGTGATCGGGCCGTAACGGGTGGACCACAACGTCCTGGTGACCTTGCCGATGGAGCCGTCCGCCTTCCGCACGTCGACACCGACCTGCTGCGAGGTCATCTGCTGCCACGTGCCGTCCACCAGGTATCTGGTCGGGTTCAGCGGGTCCACCTGCACGTCGAACAGTCCGAACGGAGCTACGGTGGCGATCGTGTGACTCCAGGCGACATCGTTGTTGTGCCCGATGTTCACGGCGGGGAACCCGAGCAGGCCGGCACCGGACGCATTGACCTTTCCCGGGATCGTCAGCTGGCTCTGCCACATCCGGTTCTTGCCCTGCCACGGAAAGTGCGGGTTGGCCAGCAGCATGCTGGTGCCGCCGGAGACGCCCTGTGAACCGACCGCCAACGCGTTGCTGCCCATGCTCTGCTGACGGCTCACCGCCATCGCGTCGCGGATCTTCTTCGCCGTCTTCGCGGGTGAGGACGCCGGCGGCGCGGCTGCCGGCGCCCCCGGGGGTGCGGCGTTCACCTGACCGTCCAGCAGCGCATCGGCGCTGCCCATGATGATCTGGGCGTGCGCGTGCCGGTAGACGTCCAGCTCCGTGATCGGCCGCACCCAGGCCGCACCACGGCAGGCCGGGTCGGAGATGGTGTCCACGCCCGTCTCGGCCAGGTACCTGTTGTATCCCTGGACATAGCCGCGAATGGCCTCTTTGACCTCTGGCTCCGGCCCGTTGGGGGCGGGCCGGCCGAGCAGCCGCTCCACCACCCGGTCGTCCTTGATCCGCTGGAAGTACAGGTCGCTGTTGAGATTGGTGGTGCTGTTCTGGTTCTGACCGGGGCTCGCCCTGCCATCGGGGCCCAGATAACGGGACCTCTGGGCGTTGACCATCAGATAGGTGTCGGCCAAGGTGCAGATGTTGTCCTTGGCCGCGGCGTATCCGTAGCCCGTTCCCAGCCCCTCCCAGTCCGAGGCGGTGATGTGCGGGATCCCGTACTCGGTGTAACGGATCGTCGGCTGGGCAAGCCCCTGTTCGCCCTCAGGTGGTCCGGTGGCCGCTGACCCGGTGGCCGCCGGCGTGCTCATCACCGCCACCGCGACCATGACTGCCATCGGCAGCCTCGCTCTGCGTCTCCTTGGCGCCATCGAGCCGTCCCTCCCCTGGTGTGCGGACTTCCGTCCGAATGCGGCCACGCTAAGGAGGACCGATGAAAACTCGATGACCCCGCCCGCACCGGGCGCCAGTGCCGCCCGGCGAGCTGCACGGCGCGGAAATGCGGCAGCAGAGCCCCGGCCGGGACCACATCACCTCGCCCTCACCCGCACGACGAGGTGGCCGGACGGCAGCCGGGAGCACACGCCGCGGGCGGTGCGTGCGTGGGGAACGGTCAGCCGGTCGGAAGGCCGAGCCCGTAGTACGTGACGTGGTAACCGTCGACGTGCTCGGCCTCGCCGCCGACGATCAGGTCGCTCGGACCGCTCACCCCGGCCGCCCTGGCCGTCGCCACGAGCATCTCCGCGAGCGCACGGCCTTTCGGTTCGCCGGGGCCGCCCGCGTCCACGCGCCACACCGGATCGTCGTCGTCCCAGATCGACGCCGTGCCCGGGTGGTCGGTGACCGTGCCCCAGCCGTGTGCGGCCGGATCGGCGCCGTCCGGGGCGAAGCAGCCGATCGACAGCCGATCGCCGCACGTGACGTCGAAAAGGATGGGTGCGCCGCGGCCGGTGCGCCCGTAGAACGGCATTCCGATCCTGATGCCAAGGGCCGTGGTCTCGGCGGGCAGTGCCCCCAGGAATTCGTCCAGCGACCGGACGACGGTCTCCCAGCTACGGGCGGTCCAGCCGCCGGGGAAGCCGAGGCCGGTGTTGGCCTGGTCACGATTGCTGCCGAAGAAGCCGCTGATCGAGTGCTCCTCGCCGACGCCTTGACGCCAAAACCAGTTCTCCGCCGGGCCGGTGGGCTGCAGGACCAGCTCCGGCCCCGACGTCCCCGCGCGCAGTTCCAGGGTGTCGGGCCTGCCGCGCCAGCGCACGAAGGGCGCGCCCCAGACCGGCCCGCTGTCGTAGAAGGGGCCCAGGTCGCCGTGCGAACCCATGATGGACGGCTTACCGAGCGCCGTGGTCAACTCCTCCCTGGCGGCACGGAAGGCGGCAGCCTGCGCGGCGGCGTCCGGTGCGGCGACAGCCACCGGGACCGCGAGCTCCACGTACGACTCGCGGCCGACGAAGCGTTCCTCGTATCTGCCGACCGGGCGCAGGCGGGCGTCGCCCGAGGGCCGGCCGGTGACCAGGACGGGTTCGTCCGGCGTGCCGTCCCACGCCCAGCCGAGCTCGGTCGCCAAGGCCCTCACTCCGTCCGGCGTCCAGCCGCCGGTGTCCGCCGCGACGAGTCGCCGGGCGAGATCCGCGATCGATCGTTCTTCAGCGCTTCCCCGTTGTCCGTCCATGCGCTCATCGTGCCGCATCCCGGACCGCACCGATTCGCGGGCCCGCGCCGGCCGCTTTCTGGTCCGGTCCTGCCTTCGGTCCCGTGCTGAAGGCCGGCCCGCCGTCATCGCGTTGCGTCATGTGTCCTTGTCGTTCTTCGCGGCCTTGCCGTCCGCCGCGCGTCCCCGCGGGTCGCCATGCTCGTCCGGGTGGACGTGCTCGCCCGGCGTCGCGAGCTCCGCGACCGCGTCGACCCCGACCACCGCGCCGGTGGACTTCTTGCCGCGCCGCAGCCTGCCTTCCAGCCAGCTCGCGAAGGTGGTGAGCAGGAAGTTCAGTACGACGAAGATCAGGGCGACGACGGTGAAGCTCGCGATGGTGTTCGCGCCGTAGTTGGCGCTCATCGGGCGGACCGACGCCAGCAGTTCGGAGAAGCCCAGCAGCGCACCGCCGAGCGCGGTGTCCTTCACGATGACCACGAGCTGGCTGACGAGCGCCGGCAGCATCGCGGTGACCGACTGTGGCAGCAGGACGTACGTCATGGTCTGGCCCTTGCGCATGCCGATCGCCTTGGCCGCGTCGGTCTGGCCGCGCGGCAGGGACAGGATTCCGGCGCGTACCACCTCGGCCAGGACCGAGGCGTTGTACAGGACGAGACCGGTGACCACGGCGTACAGCGGCCGGTTCTCCGGGCTGATGTCGGTGAACTCGGCGTACGCCGCATTGGCGAAAAGCATCAGGATCAGCACCGGGATGGCGCGGAAGAACTCCACGACGGTCCCGCCGAGCCCGCGTACCCACCAGTGGTCGGAGAGCCGGGCGATCCCGAAGAGCGCTCCGAGGGGCAACGCGATGACCATGGCGAGCGAGGCGGCGATGAGCGTGTTCTCGAGCCCCGGGAGGAGGAAGGTGCTCCAGGCGCGGGAGTCGGTGACGAACGGCTCCCACTTGATCCATTCGAGCTGGCCCTTGTCGGCCAGGGCCCGCCCGACCCACCAGATCAGCGCGGCGAGGGCGACCAGGAACACCACGGTGTACAGGAGGTTGCGCCGCTTGGCGCGGGGGCCCGGGGCGTCGTAGAGGACGGAGGTCATCGCTTCACCGCCACCTTCTTGCTCACCCAGCCGAGAACGAGCCCGGTGGGAAGGGTCAGGCAGATGAACCCGAAGGCGAAGAGGGCGGAGATCAGGATCAGCTGTGCCTCGTTCTCGATCATTTCCCGCATCAGGAGCGCCGCTTCGGCGACACCGATCGCCGCGGCCACCGTGGTGTTCTTGGTCAGGGCGATCAGCACGTTCGTCAGCGGACCCACCACCGAGCGGAAGGCCTGCGGGAGCACGATCAGCCTCAGGGTCTGGGTGAAGGGCAGGCCGATGGCGCGTGCGGCCTCCACCTGGCCGATGGCGACGGTGTTGATGCCGGACCTCAGTGCCTCGCAGACGAACGCGGAGGTGTACGCGATCAGGCCGAGCACGGCGAGCCGGAAATTGATGGTCTTGAAGTCGTCCGCGCCGAGCGTGACGTTGAGCGTCTGGAAGAGGCCCAGCGATGTGAAGACAATGATCACTGTCAGGGGAATGTTCCGCACGATGTTGACGTACGCGGTACCGAAGCCTCGCATCAGGGGCACGGGGCTGACCCGCATCGCGGCCAGGAGGGTGCCGCAGATCAGGGAGCCGATGGCCGAATAGACGGTGAGCTGCACCGTCACCCAGAAGGCGCCCAGCAGGTTGTAGCCCTCGAGAAAGTCGAACACGATCTCCCGCCCTTTCGCGTGCGGGGACGGCTCGGCGCGCCACCGTCGGAGGCGGCGCGCCGTGCCGGTCCTGCTTCACTTGACGATGTTGCCGATCTTCGGTGCGGGCTCGTTCTTGTAGTTCGCCGGGCCGAAGTTCTTCTTCACTGCCTCGTCCCAGGAACCGTCCGAGACCATCTTTTCGAGTGCTGTGTTGATCCGGTTCTTCAGGTCGCTGCCCTTCTGGACACCGATGCCGTAGTTCTCGTTGCTCAGCTTGAAGCCGCCGAGCTTGAACTTGCCCTGGTGCTCCGGTTGCGCGGCGTAACCGGCAAGAATGGAGTCATCGGTGGTCAGGGCGTCGACAGCCCTGTTCTCCAGGCCGGTCAGGCACTCGGAGTAACCGCCGTACTCCTGGAGCTGGGCCTTGGGGGCGATCCTGTCCTTGACGTTCTGTGCGGACGTGGACCCGGTGACCGAGCAGAGCTTCTTGTTGTTCAGGTCCTCGGGCCGCTTGATGGAGTTGTCGTCCGCACGGACGAGGACGTCCTGGTGCGCCAGGAGGTAGGGGCCTGCGAAGTCGACCTTCTTCGCACGCTCGTCGTTGATCGAGTAGGTGGCCGCGATGAAGTCGACGTCACCGCGCTGCAGCAGCGTCTCGCGGTCGGCGCTCTTGGCTTCCTTCCATTCGATGTCGCCGGGCTCGAATCCGAGCTCCTTGGCCACGTAGGTCGCCACGTCGATGTCGAATCCCGTGTACTTGCCGTCCGGCGTCTTCAGGCCGAGGCCCGGCTGGTCGAACTTGATGCCGACGGTGATCTTGTCGCCACCGTCACCGGCACCGCCGCCGTCGTCGGAGCCGCAGGCGGCGGCGGTGAGGGCGAGCACGACGGCGGTGGCGGCCGCGACGGTGGCCTTGAGAGGTTTCATGGTGATCATCCCTGCGGATTACTGTGTGGGGGGCGTGGAACTGCGGGGCCTGACCGGTTCGTCACCGGGTCGGCTCAGTGGTGGAGGATCTTCGACAGGAAGTCTTTGGCGCGGTCGGTTCGCGGGTTGTTGAAGAACTGATCGGGCGTCGTCTCCTCCACGATCCTGCCGTCCGCCATGAACACCACGCGGTTGGCGGCCGAACGGGCGAAGCCCATCTCGTGGGTGACGACGGCCATCGTCATGCCCTCACGGGCGAGCTGCTGCATGACCTCCAGTACCTCGTTGATCATCTCGGGGTCGAGTGCCGAGGTCGGCTCGTCGAAGAGCATGATCTTGGGTTCCATGGCCAGCGCTCTGGCGATGGCCACGCGCTGTTGCTGGCCGCCGGAGAGCTGTGCGGGGTACTTGTCCGCCTGGGAGGCCACGCCGACCCGGTCGAGGAGGGCGCGGGCCCGCTCCTCGGCTGCCTGCTTGTCCTTCTTGCGGACCTTGATCTGCCCGAGCGTCACGTTCTGCAGCACGGTCTTGTGCGCGAAGAGGTTGAACGACTGGAAGACCATCCCCACATCGGCTCGAAGTGCGGCCAGCTCACGGCCCTCGGCGGGCAGCGGCTTGCCGTCGATGAAGATCTCGCCCGAGTCGATCGTCTCCAGCCGGTTGATGGCCCGGCACAGGGTGGACTTGCCGCCCCCGGACGGCCCAATGACGACGACCACCTCGCCGCGGTCGATGCTCAGGTTGATGTCCTTCAGCACATGCAACGCGCCGAAGTGCTTGTTGACGTTGCTCAGCACCACCAGGGCGTCGTGCGTGCCTGGCGTGTCATGTGTCTTGGCCACTGCTGCTCCGCTCATCGGCTTCATCCTCCATCCGCCTCCGGCCTGTCGCACGCCGAGACGGCGCCGGGAGGGGCGGGCGGTCGACACGCCGGGGCCGGTTCGCTCGGTGACGGGAGCCGCGAGGAATCGTCGAGGTGCCCCCGGGCCGAGGTGCCAGTACGCCAGCGCGGCGGGACCGGCGCCCGCGGCCGAGGTGCCAGTACGTCCACGCCTGGCCGGGGACGGTGCAGCCGATGTCGCCGGGGTCTCGCTGATCACGTGGTGCGTGCCCGTGCTCGTTGCCGGTCACCACGACACCGGCGACCCGGTCGTACGCCACTGGCCTGCCTGGGTTGTCGGTCGCGGAGAACCCGGCAGGACATGTGCCGGGGCTCCGGACGGCGGCGTTCCTCAGCGCAGTTTCATCGCGAACGCCACGGTGCTGCCGACGGGGCCCCGGGCGATGGTGAGCCGGTCGGTGATCAGACGGGTGAGCCAGAGGCCCCGGCCGCGGCAGGCGCCGTTGAGGCCGGGGGCGAGGTCGGGGATGACGTCCTCGGTGAAACCCGGGCCGCGGTCGGTGACGCGGCACTCCAGTTCCTCCGGGGTCCTGGCCAGCACCAGTACGCCGTACCCGCCCGCGTGCTGGACGACATTGCCGGCCACGGCGTCCACAGCCACGACGAAGTCGCCGCGCCGGGGTTCCGGGAGCCCGGACAGGGCCGCGCAGCCCTCCACCAGGACGCGCAGTCGCGGGATGTCCGCGCCGCCGAAGCGGCGACGCAGCAGGAGTTCCTCACCGATACCGGGCGGGCCCCCGGCCGATTCCACGGTCATGGCCCTACCCCGCCACATCGAGGGCGGCCGGATCCGTGCCGAGACGGCACAGCAGGCGTGCGTGCCGCTCGGAGCAGCGGATCCGTACGGGCCGGTGGGCCGGCACCCGGTCGAGCAGGCGGACGAGTTCGGCCGCGGACTCGGCGCCGAGGAAGCCCGTGCGCAGCAGGTCCACCGTGAGGGGGCCGGGTGGCGGCGCGGGGGTCCGGAGCAGGTCGTCGAGGGCCTGGGTGAACTGCCCGTGCGTGGCCAGGTCCGCCTCGCCGATGACGTGGAGCGTTCCCTCGCGGTGCAGGCACCTCAGATGTCCCAGCCGGGGCAGCAGGTTCTGGGGATGGGCCCGGCACATGGCCTCCAGGACCGGTTCGGGGAAACGCCGCCGGTCGTACGCGCAGATCTCGCTGTAGAAGCCGTCGGTGAAGAGGTGGCCGGCCCGGCGCTCGCGGTCCATCATCATGTCGAGATCGGCGCCCAGGTCGGCGACCCAGCCCATGTCGATGTACGTACGCAGTCCGGTGTACCCCTCGTCACGGGCGGCCTCGGACTCCTCGACGATGCGCTGCCACTGCCGGTCTGCGGTGAATCGCCGCGCGGGCAGGATCAGTTCCCGCATGCTGCTCAGCTCCAGTTGCGCCCTCTCGTATCCGGACGCGACCAGCAGCCCTGGGGCCTCCTGCAACCGCGACCGGACCTGTGCCTCCGTCAGACGCGGCGGTCCGAAGACGATGACCTTCTCGCCTCGGGCCAGCCCGGACCAGACGAACGCGGCCAGGACGTCCCAGCCGGGTGCATCGTCGTCGTAGCACAGGAACGCGTGGTGCCCGGGGCCCATGTGCTGCACGGGAAGCGTCCCGGGATGGTGCTCATCGCTCGCGAGCACGCCCACCTCCCCCACCCCCGTGTAACCGCCGTGTGGCGCTACGTTACCAACCTCCCGAGGGTGCTCACTGCCGGTCCTGGGCATCGGGATGTGTCTCACGCAGCGCGTCGCCGGGCACGGGGCCCTTCGGCGGGGCCGGCTCCGGCGGCTCCTCCGCCCGTTCGGCGGCGCCACCCTCGCGTTCCCGCCGGGCCTGCCGCTTCTCCTCCTCGAGCCGCTTGCGGACCTCTTCGGGCTTGTCTCCGAGCTGGTTCATGACCCTCTCCGTCCCGTCGGGTGACTCGTCTCGCCGTCAGCGTCACACAGACCCGCTCCACCCGCATTCCGCCACCCGACCGGGATCCGCCCCGAAACCGGACGGGTGCGACAGGGCGGTCCTCGTGGAGGTGGGGAGGGCGAGACGAGCCGGTGTGGTGAGGCTGCGCGAGCTCGGTGTCCCCGAACGCGGCCGCGCCAGGGAGTTCCTCGCGGTGCCGCCATGGCCGCGAGCCCGGCGGCGTCGTTGAGCGGTTCCGCAGGCACCACGAGCTGATGGTGCCCGGGCAGGCCGCCTGTCAGGTCGTGGGCCTCACCGGCGAGGGGTGACCACGGACGGCACGCCCCGCGGTCGCCGCCGTGACCGCATGCATCGCACGGTACGCACCCGGGGCCCGGCGACCGGACGGACCCACGTCCACTCGGTGGGCCTGCTCCGCGACGTCTGCATCATCGTGTCGCCGACCCATACGTACTCCGTGCTGCCCGGCCGCCCGCACGGCGTCCGTGTCCGGCACGCCGCGGCGTGCCGGAGCGGACCTCGACTCGACGGTGGCTCGTCGTGGACCGCATCCACGACGAGTGGGATCGAGGAGATCCGGGCGCGGGGCTGCGAACGGGCCGTTCCCGGCGACCGCGCCACGATTGCCGCGGCGGCCCGGGGGCACGGCCCCGCTCCGTATCGTCTTCCGGGAGGACTGGCCGTCCCCCGTGTCACCACTGGCCGTCGGTCACCGGCTTGCCGGGGGCGTCGCCGAGGGGCTGGACCTGGTGGGGGGCGGGCGGGTGCCACGGCTCGTGGTCGTCGCCGATCCAGTCGCCGACCGGCTTGACACCGCCGAGGGCGTCCGTCGGTGCGAGGACGGTGGCGTCCTCGTCGTAGTAGTCGAACCAGGGCAGTCCGGCACGGGTGTAGGCGGCGCGGTCCACGGGTGACGGCGGAGGCGCCTCACCGGTGATACGGCGCCATTCCGGTGGCGTCACCAGGTGGACGAAGACGCGGCCGGCCGGCTCCTCCGCCCAGTCGGAGAGCGGCCGGTCGTCCCGGTACACCTCCTGGCGCATGGAGCCGCCCACGCCCAGGCCCATCGCGGCCGCCGCGCGTGCGGGCGGACCGCCGGGGGCGGCGGGGGCGGCCATGGGAGCGGCGGCGGCCATGGGGGCGGGCGGTGGCGCGGCGCCGTAGCCGCTTCCCGGCTGCTGGGGAGCCACCGGGCGGGCCCGCGCGGCGCGTTCGGCTTGGATCCGCTGCTGCTCGCGCCAGGCGTTCAGCGCCGTACCGGACAGCGGGAAGGCCTGGAGCTGGACGCCTCCCCAGCTCTCCTCGCCGGTGAGCTGCCCCTCCACGGTGGCGCCCAGGCCGAGTGGCACCGCGACGAACTGCCGGACCGTGCCCCGCCCGGAATTGATCCCGTCCAGCCAGGGCTGCCTGGGCAGGACCAGGTAGTTCTGCGGCCCGTGCGACAACCGGCCGCTCCACCTTTCTCCGGAGACGGCGCACACCTTGCCGACGCCCACCTGAAGGGCGGCCGGTTCCTGCGTACCGGCGAAGCTGAGCCACATCGCCTCCCGCAGGTACACGGGAAGCATCACCCCGCCCCGCTCGCGCATTTGGTGCGGCACGACGTCGGCGAAGTCCTCCACCCGGCGCACCGGGAACGCGCCAAGTCCCGGTGGCAGCGCGTGCGTCCCCGACTCCGGAAGGCGCAACGTCCGGATGAAGCGGACGCGCACGCCGCCTCCCAGCAGCACGCTGTCACCGTCGACACGCACGGTACCGGCAGCAGCCATGGCGCATTCCCCCCTCGTGTACGGAACTCTTCCGCTGCTATCACGGCGTACGGCCGGCTGCGGTTCCCCTCCTGCCCGGCTCCGTCAACGCGCCCTCCGGTCACGGTGTCCGCGATGGGCCCTGACATGGGCGACCGCGAGCGAGGCCTTGTTGAGGAGCCAGATGGCGCTGAGGGAGAAGAGGGCGAAGGCGGCGAGGAACGCCACGACCCCCGTGAGGACGAGGAGCGGGCCGCCGGCGGACGTGGTGCCCCGGAACAGTGGTCCCGCCGCACCCCCGGCCGCACCCACGACGGGGACCAGAACCGCCATGAGCACGACGCGGCCCCTGCGGGGTGAGTCGTCGTCATGTACGCGTTCGTAGTCGTGGTCGTGGTCGTGGTCGTGGTGATGATCGCTGCTTCCCTCGTTCACAAGGACCCAGTGTGCGGTGTGCTCGTTCTTCACCAAAACCCCGGTCCAAGCTCTGAACTCGCTCACGTGGTGTCGCCACGGATCGGCCGGTGTGGTGACATGCGGGGACTTTGACAACGGGGGGTTCGATGAAGTCACGGCTGATCGCGGCGGGGGCCGCCTTGGTGCTGCTGGCGCTGGGCAGCGGCGCGTCCGGTGCCACGACCGGGGGAACGGCTCTGGAGAACGGCGGCGAAGGGGCGCTCCACTCGCTGGGCTTCGAGACGTTCGTGACCGGCAAGGGCTACTGGTTCACCTGTCCGACGCCGACCAATACCTCCTCCCAGCCCATCGAGGTGCTCGACGTGGAGTTGGTGCGCGCCCCGGCACACTGGAAGACCGGGGAGGTCAGAGCGGTCGACACGCTCGCCATCGGGGCGCTCCCGCTGGGGGCGTCGGACGATGACTTCGGCAAGACGCCCGGCATGGAGAAGGACCACTCCGGGGCTCCGGTGCGCATCGCGCCCGGGGAACGCAGTCCCATCGTCCATCTGGTGCGCACCGAGCCGGTGTCGAGCGCCGCCGGCCGGGCGGAGGGCTGCCGCTTCACCTACCGCTCGGCCCACCGGGTGTATGTGGAGGATCCGGGCGCGGACTTCTTCTTCGGTCCGTACCCCGATTGACGCCCGAGACCGTGCGGGCGAGCCGGGGTCCCAGCCAGCGCTTGAGTCTGCGCAGCGTTTCGAGCCGGCCGGCCGCCCGGTCGATCCGGTAGTACAGCCGGGGCGGGATGTGGGGCAGCAGGGGGGAGTGCCGCTGGCCGAGCAGAGCGAACATCTCGGGCGGTGCGAGGTCCATGTAGCGGGGCAGGTTTTCGTACCACCGGGCGCTGTAGCGGGCCGCGCTCTGGGTGGGGACGAGAGCGGTTCGGCGCTGCCGCTCATAGCGGGCGAGGGCGGGCTGGAGGCCCGGGCGCTCGTGCAGGGCGGCGGCCAGGGCGATGGCGTCCTCCAGGGCGAGCGTGGTGCCCGCGCCGATCGAGTAGTGGGTGGTGTGCGCGGCGTCGCCGAGCAGGACGAGGTTGTCCCGGTACCAGGTGCGGTTGGTCACGGTGCGGAAGTTCAGCCACCGCGCGCTGCCGTCGGCCTGTGCCCGGCCGATCAGGGGGTGGCCGTCCAGTGGCTCGGCGAAGAGGCGCTGGAGCACGGTGAGGTTTTCGGCGTGGCTCCCGCGGTCGAGGCCGAGGCCGGTCCATGTGGCGGGCGAACACTCGACGACGCAGGTGCTGTGGGTCGCGCTGTAGCGGTAGCCGTAGCACCAGATCCACCCGTGCGCCGTCTCGACGAAGGCGAAGGTGAAGGCGTCGAAGACCTTGGTGGTGCCGAGCCAGATGAATTTGTTGTGTCCGGTCGTGATGTCGGTGCCGAAGTGGGTCGCGTGGCGGCCGCGCAACCCGCTGCTCGCTCCGTCGCCGGCGACGACCAGGTCGGCCCGGAACCGCTCGGCCGGCTCGGTGACCGGCTGCTGGAACTCGATGCGCACGCCCAGGGAGTGGGCCCGCTGCGCGAGGATGTCGAGCAGGGTGTGACGGCCGATGCCGAACCCCTGGTCCCCGTGGTGCGCCGTCGAGCGGTCGCGGACGTACGCCACGCCGTCGCTCCATCGCACCGAGTTCTCGGCGACGGCACGGGCGGAGACCGGGTCGTGGCGATGCAGCCGGTCGAGCAGGCCCGCCCAGTAGGTGACACCCCAGCCGTACGTGGAGCCCGCCGGGTCGCGCTCGTAGACGGTGATGTCGTGGGACGGATCCCGCAGCTTCATCAGAATCGAGAAGTACAGACCGGCGGGCCCGCCGCCGACACAGGCGACCTTCACGCACACTCCCCTGAATGACGCAGCATGGTCAATTGACCACGAAACGTAGCAGCCCGCCCGGGATGCTGGGGGGATTTATGCGGTTTGCTCACGCTCTGACTGGGGACGTCATGTGTAGTGGGACTCTCCTGATCGGAGGCATCATGATCATCTTGGGCCTTGTCCTGCTCATCATCGGTTTCGTCGCGGGCATCAGCATTCTGTGGACCATCGGACTCATCCTGCTGGTGATCGGATTGGTCCTCTGGGTGCTGGGCGCCGTAGGGCACGCGGTCGGCGGACGGCGTCATTACTGGTGAACCGTGAACTGGTGAGTCGTCGCCACCTTCACGACGGGCCGGCCCGCTCCGTCCCTCCCGCCGGGTGACCGGGCGGGGACGGACCGGGCCGGGCTCGCGCCGGCCGGGAGGGCGCCGGATCGCCGTACTGATCGCCGCCAGGGGCAGGTGCCGTCCCGGACCGCGCCGATTCGGTGCCGCGGGGGGACCACACCCGCCGCTCCGGCGCTGCCGGGGTCGCCTGGGGGCCAGGGCCTCTCGTTCGGATCTTGCTGGGCTCGTGGCGCCTGGACACCGCACCTCGCGGCGTTGTCGTCGGTCGCCCCAAACGAAAGACCCTAGATGTCGCCGTTGCCGGTCTCGGCGGCTTCGGCGAGTTGGTCCTTGGCGCGCTTGCCGACCACGGCCGCAGCGGCCAGGGCGCTGCCCACGAAGGCCGCCACCAGGGTCCAGGGCTGGTCGAAGCGGTGGCCGGTGGCGTGGTCGAGCGAGTACCGGCCGGCGCCGGTGACACCGATGGCCGCGGCCGTGAAGCCGAGGAAGGCGGGGTACTCGTAGCCGCCGGACTGGTTGAAGAACCCTGCCGGGGCGTGCACCGCGACCGCGCCGGCCATCGCGCCCGCCGCGGCCGCCCCGGCGGCGGGGGTGGCGAGCCCGAGCATCAGCAGCGTTCCGCCGCCCGCCTCCCCCAGACCGGCCGCTACGGCGCTCTGGCGGCCGGGCCGGAAGCCCATCGCCTCCATCGCCTTGGACGTGCCCTCCAAGCCACCGCCGCCGAACCAGCCCAACAGCTTCTGCGTGCCGTGCGCGGCGAGCACCGCTCCGGTGCCGACACGGAGGACGAGCAGGCCGAGGTCGCGTCGGTTGATGGCGCTCATGGGGTCTCCCGGACGTGACGGCTTCAGGTACGTACCGTTCCACTGTGGCCCCGGAGCGCGCCGCGGGGCGGGGCAGGTACGCCGTACGGGTGAGCAGCCCGCGGGGCCCGGTGGCCGGCCCTTCGGCGGCGACCGTCACCCGGCCGGTGCGCCCCCGGGCACCGGCTCCACCTCCAGGAAGCGGCGCTTGCGCGGGCCGCGGTAGAGCAGGGCCTCCCAGCCAAGACGGCCCAGCGCCCGGGCACACTCGCCGAGGGCGGCGTCCTCCTCCTGGGCGGCTCCGCCGCCCGGTGGCCCCAGCCAGTCCACCCGTACCGTCCCCGGCACCTCCCCCGGTGCCACGCGGTACCCCGTCGCCACCCGTCGCCCTTCCGCGTCGACGGCCGAGGGCGCGATCCCGGCCGCCTCCAGCGCCAGGGCGACCGCCCTGACCGGCTGGTTGCGCTCCCAGACGGCGGGCACCGCCTCGGGGTCGCCGCCCACCGTGTTGGTGAGGCGCCGGATCTGCAACAGCCCCTCGAAGGCCACGCGCACCTCCGCGGCTCTGCGCCCCGCCGCCCCGTCCGTCACCGGCAGAGCGGGGCCCTCCCCCGTCGCCGCCTCGAACCCCTCATCCGTCACAGCAGCCTCCTGATGTCACCCCGCACCCGGTAGAAGCCTCCCGAGGCGGGGTGCAGCGCGTCCACCACATACCGCGCGCCCGGCTCCCGTATCGCACGCGGGAACTGGACGTTCCACGACCGCTCGTAACCGTCCGACACCACATGCACACGCGTCCGGCCGCCCTCCTGGACGCACTCCACGACCACCGCACCGGCGGGCGCGGCCGTCACCGTCGTCACGGAACCGGCGGCGGTCGCCGGCGCGTACGTGGGCAGCGCGGCGGCCAGCTTCACGTCCCGGGCGACCGGAACCGTGCCCTGCTGGGCGGCCGTGATCGCCGCCTCGCTCGCGTCCACGCACACCAGGGAGCCGTCCGTGGTGACCAGGTAGAGCCGCTCCTCGTGGTACTGCATCGACAGCGCCGAACCGCCGCCCGTACCGAGCTTCCACAGGCGCGTGCCGTCCCGGTCGAAGCAGTACACGGACGACGCGGCGTCCCCGGCGAACACGAACCGGCCGCCGGGCGAGGTGGCGCACGAGTACACCGCGCTGTCACAGCCGTACGTCGCCTCCAGAGCGCCGTCCGCCTTGGACAGCCGCTGCACCACCCGGTGGCCCGTGCCCGCGTACACCGCGTCGGCCTCCTGCCAGCCGAACAGCACCGCGCCCTTGGTGGGCGTGTGCCACAACTCCCCGCCGCCGTCCGGTGCGTACGCCGTCACCCCGCGGTGATGGCCGTGGTAGACGGCCCGGTCGTCGGCGCGCACCATCCAGGCGTGCTCGCCCCGCCCGCCCCGCGCCCACTGGTGCTCGTCCTCGTGGTCGATCACGGTGAGCCGCCCGCCCCGGTCCGCGACGTTCAGCACGCCCTCGTGGATGTCCAGCCAGAAGATGTCCACGTCCGCGGCGATGTCGTACGCCGCGAACGGCAGCTTCGACGACAGGTCGTACACCCGGCCGTCGTCGCAGCCGGCATAGATCCAGAAGTCGTCGGCCACCAGGCACTTGACGCCGTCGGGCAGGCTGTACCGGGCGAGGACCTCGCCGCCGTGGTCCAGCGTGTAGACGTCCCCCGCCTGGTTGCCGACCCAGCAGCGCTCGTCGTCGACGTGGATGCCGAACGCCGACGAGCCCGTGCGGAACCGCCACAGCACCGGTGCGACGGCCCGCGCGGTGGACGGCGCCGAGGAGACCTGACGCCGGGTGACGGCCCGGGGCGCGCGCTGCCCCGGCACGGCCGGCGCGTACCCCTTGCGCACCTTCTCACCCACCTTCTTCGCCGCGGCGGCCTGTGCCTTCTGCAGCGTGGGGAACGTCGACGTCTGGGTCTGCCCGGCGGCGCCGATCCGCCCGTACCGCACCGACACCACCTGTCCCTGGACCGTCACCTCGTAGAACTTGTGCGCACCGCCGCCGTCCTGTGACAGCTCCAGATACGTCGTCGACGTCGTCGACATGGCAGACCCCTCCCCAGGACGGAGCCCGCGGCCTGTTCCGCGAGTCCCACTGCCTGAACGGTAGGAGGCACCACTGACAATCGACCCGCGACAGCGGCCGGTTGGCAGGCCGCTAGGGTCGCGGTCCATGACCGAGACACGCACACTGCGCGACACCCGTGAGTCGTACGACGCCATCGCCCCCGATTACGAGGAATACGCCCGTGGGGACCTCGACGCCAAACCGCTGGACCGCGCGATGCTCGCCGCCTTCGCCGAAACCGTGCGGGGCACCGGGGGCGGGCGGGTCGCCGACATCGGGTGCGGCACCGGCCGGGTGGCGACCCACCTGAGCTCCCTCGGACTGGACGTCTTCGGCGTCGACCTCTCGCCCGGGATGCTGGAGGTCGCCAGGAGGGCGTATCCGGACCTGCGGTTCGACGAGGGTTCGATGACGGACCTGGATCTCGGGGACGGCGTACTCGGCGGTGTCGTCGCCTGGTACTCGCTCATCCATGTCGAGCCGGAGCAGGTGCCGGGCGTGCTGACCGGGTTCCACCGGGTGCTGGCCCCCGGCGGTCACCTGCTGCTGGCCTTCCAGGTCGGTGACGAGCCTCTGCGTCTGACCGAGGCTTTCGGCCGCACCGTGGCGCTCGACTTCCACCGCTGGTCCCCGGACCGGCTGGCCGGGCTGCTGGCGGAAGCCGGCTTCGCCGTGGACGCGCGGCTGGTGCGCGAGGCGTACGCGACGGAGAGGACCCCCCAGGCCTTTCTGCTGGCCCGCAAAGTCACGCGGACGTAGCCACCCGGACCGTACGGGCGGACGTAGCCACGGACGTACGGGCGCACGTAGCCACTCGGAGCAGCCCGGCGGGCGCGAGGGGCGGGTCCCGGGGACGATGGCGGTGACGACCCCGGTCACCGGTGGGGTGCGGCACCACCACGGCCGCGAGCCGACGAGCGGAGGTGGAGCATGCAGCTGTTGCGGAGGCGCGGGTACCGTAGCGCCGCCGCGCTGGCGGTGCTCGTGCTCCTCGGCGCGACGGCGCTGTGGCTCAACCCCTCGGGGGCGCCGCCGGGCACCGCCTCCTCGTCTTCGGAGCGCAAGCGGGCGCACCGGGCTCTGCACCAGGGTCCACGGCCCGCCATCGTGCCGCGCCGGGCCTGGCACGCCGAGAGCGTGGACACCGCTCCCGGCGCCCGCTACGCGCCCTCCGTGAAGGCGGCCGTCATCCACCACACCAGCACCCCGAACGGCTACGACTGCGCGACCGTGCCGCGCACGCTTCGCGATCTGTACGCGGGGCACGCCTACGGCAGGCACTGGGACGACCTCGGCTACAACTTCCTCGTCGACGCGTGCGGCACCATCTACGAGGGCCGGGCCGGCGGGGTCGACCGTCCCGTGATCGGGGCGCACACCAAGGGTTTCAACGAGGGGACGGTCGGCATCGCCGCGATCGGCACGTTCACGCCCGGGGAGAGCGTCCCGGAGCCGATGCTCGACGCGATCGCACGGCTGGTCGCCTGGAAGCTCGGACCGCGGGGCCCCGATCCGCGGGGCAGCGTCACCCTGGTGTCCACGCACGACGAGGCCCGCTACCCGAAGGGGACGAAGGCGGTCCTGCCGGTGGTCGGCGGCCATACGGACGGCTATCCCACCCGCTGTCCGGGCGCCGCCCTGTACGCGAAGCTGCCCGACATCGGCGCGCGGGCCGCGCGTATCCAGCGGCGGTAGGAACGGGGCCGGTCACGCGCCGGGCGCCTTCCGGCACCACTCGGCGCCGTCCGGCCGGGTCAGCCGACGACGCCGAAGTTCTGGACCCACCAGGGCCCGTTGGACCGGAGGTTCACGCCCACGCCGATGTCCTTGAACTCGCAGTTCACGATGTTCTTGCGGTGCCCCGCGCTGCCCATCCAGTCCCGCACGGCGCGGGCGGGGTCCTTGGGGCCGCGGTGGATGTTCTCGCCCCACGTACGCCAGTTGTAGCCCGCCGCCTCCATCCGGTCGCCCGCGTCGCGTCCCTCAGGGCTGTTGTGCGCGTAGTAGTCGCGGGCGGCCATGTCGTCGGCGTGGCCCTGTGCGCTGCTCCGGAGACGGCCGTTGCGGCGCAGGGGCGAGCAACCGGCCCTGGCACGCTCTGCGTTGACCAGGGCGACCACGCGCTCGGCGTACCCGGTGGCGATCCCCGGGGCCTGGGCACCCCCGGCGCGTGGCGTGTTCTCGCCGCCGCCCGGCTCGGGTTCGGTCGGCGCCGCCCGCTCGGCGCGGTCGGGCGCCGACGCGGGCACGCTCGTAGGCAGGGTCGTTCCGGTTCGGGTGGTGGCGCCGGGGTGGCGGCCCGTGTTCCCCGTTATGAGGATCGCGGTGGCCACGGCGGCGGCCGCCACCGTACCGGCGATCACGGTTCCGGCGCCCCGGTGGGCCCGGGTGCGCCATGGCGCGTGTCCTCGCTCCGCCGGACGGACGGGGCGCTTTGGGCCCGCACGGTCGCCGCCCGCGCCGGGATCGTCCTGGTGGGGCTGGTGCTGCACGGGGACTCCGCTCTTTTCCGGTTGCTGCCGGCCGGTCCGGCGCACAGGGGAGAACAGGCGAGGCGCCGGGCGGTGTGAAGAGAAGGCTTCCGTACGCGCCTCGGCCGGAAACCGACCGTCCGCGGAAACGACCGCATGGGGCGATCGCCACCGGCCGACCGTCCACTCCGGCCGAGCCGGCGATGCGGCAGGATGTGCGAAGGCTCGCCGGACTTGTTCGATAAAACCCGTCTGGCGGTGGTCGATTCAGGCCGAGAGAGCACACCAGAGCAGAAAGGACTTCCAGGGTGTCAGCCCCGCACGTGAGCACTGAGAGCGCCTCGCCCACCGAACATGTCGTGGAGGTCGTGCTGTCCGTCGTGGCCGAGGTGACGGGCGCCGGGCCGCACCGGCTGACGGACAATTTCTACGACTTCGGCGGCACGTCCCTGGACGCGATACGCATATGCCTGCGCGTCGGCCGCGAACTGGACGTGGACGTCCCCCCGGAGACCCTGCTCGACAGCGAGGACCTCGCCGATTTCGCCTCGGCCGTAGCCACCGCCCGGGACGCCCGGTGACCGGCGCCGCCGCGGCTCCCGGGGTCGCCGATGTCGCCGCGACAAGAACGAGCGGCCCGTTCCCGATACCCGGGCCCGGGCCGTCCCTGATCCACGAGGCCGTCGAGCGGCACGCCGCCCACAGGCCCGACGCCGTCGCCCTGGTCCACGGCACCCGGCGCGTCAGCTACGCGGAGCTGGACGCCGCGGCTGATGCCTGGGCCGCCGAACTGCTGGACCGGGGCGCCGGACCGGGCACGTTCGTCCCGGTCGTACTGGCACGTTCGGCGACGCTGGTGGCGGCCCTCCTGGGCGTACTGAAGACCGGTGCCGCGTACGCGGCCCTGGACCCCTCCTGGCCCGTCGAGCGGCTGCGATCCGTGGCCGGCCTGCTGTCACCCCGTGTGACGGTCGCGCCGGAGGGGTGGGACGCCTGGCAGGAGGGCTCGCTGTGTCCCCCCTCCGAGCACGGCCCGCTTCCCCGGGACGCGGGAAGGGCGCCGCGCGGACACCGGGCAAAGGGACGGGTCGACGGGGCCTGCCCCGCCACGGTGTTCTTCACCTCCGGGACCACCGGCCGGCCCAAGGCGGTGGTGTCCGGACACCGCGCCACCCTCAGCCTGTTCGACGGCGGCTTCGAACCGTTCACCTCCCGCGGCCCGAGGCGGCCGGTGATGCCCCAGGCGGCACCGGTCTCGTGGGACGGCTTCACGCTGGAGACCTGGGGCCCGCTGATCAACGGCGGGACCAGTGTGCTCCTCGACGCCGGTTACCTGCTGCCCGGCACGCTGCGCGGCCTCGTCACGCGCGAAGGGGTGGACACGGTCTGGCTCACCGCGTCGCTGTTCCATCTCTTCATCGACGAGGACCCCGGCTGCTTCGAGGGGCTGCGCCATGTGCTGACCGGCGGGGAACGGCTCTCCGTGCCCCGGGTGCGCGCCTTCCTCGACCGCCACCCGTCCATCCAACTGACCAATGGTTACGGGCCCGTCGAGGCGTGCGTCTTCACCACCGCCCGCCGCGTACGCCGCTCCGACTGCGACGTCCCGTCCGGGATCCCGGTCGGTGAACCGGTACCGGGCCGTCGGGTGCACATCCGGACGGACGGGCGGACGGCCGAACCGGGCACCACGGGTGAGATCTGCGTCTCGGGTGACGGGATCGCCCTGGGATATCTGGGCGACACGGAGCTGACCGCCCGGATGTTCCCGACCGTCGCCGTCGACGGCGTACCCACCCGGATGTACCGGACCGGAGACCTCGGGTTCCAGGACGCCGACGGTGTCGTGCACTTCGCCGGACGCGCCGACCGGCAGGTCAAGGTGCGCGGCCACCGCGTCGAGCCGGAGGAGGTGGAAGCCGTCGTACGCACCGTGCCGGGCGTGGCCGACTGTGCGGTCGTCCCGGTCCCCGGCGCGAGCGGAGGGTACGAGCGCCTGGCGCTCTTCTACACGCAGGCACCCGCCGAAGTTCCTCTGCGCCCGGGGGCCGTCCGCCGGGAACTGGCCGCCCGGTTGCCCCGCCACCTGGTGCCGGACCTGGTGCGCGGGCTGACGGAACCGCCACTCACCGCCCACGGGAAACTGGACCGGCCCGCGCTGCTGCGCACGCTCCGGCCGGGCGGAAACGGCACGGAGGCCGACGCGTGAGCACGTACGAAGCCGAGGGCGCCCGCACCACCCACCCGATGTCGTTCGAGCAGGAGTCGATCTGGCTCAACGACCAGTTCCAGGCGGGGGCCGGACGTTATGTCGAGTCCTGGATCCACCGCTTGCGCGGCGCCCTCGACGTCCCGGCCGTCCGGGCGGCCCTGACGGGCGTCGTCGCACGGCACGAACCGCTGCGCACCGCCCTGGTCCTGGAGGACGGCCGGACCACGCAGCGGGTGTTCCCTCCTGCGCCCGTTCCGCTCGCCGTCCGGGAGGTCGGTCCCGGGGCCATGGCCGAGGCGGTCCGGGAGGCCGTCTCCGGGCCCCTGCCCGCGGACCGGCCGCCGCTGCTGCGGGCGACGCTGCTGCGTACCGGCGAGCGGGACGCCGTCCTGGTGGTCGCCCTGCACCACGCGGTCATCGACGGGTGGTCGTTCCGCCTGCTCGACCAGGAGTTCAGCGAGCTGTACCGGGCCGCCGTCGAGGACGGCCGCCCCGCACTGCCGGTCCTGGCCACCACGTACGGCGCGTACGCCCGGGCCCAGCGCGAGCAGGCGACGGAGACCTTGGACGGGGCCATGGACAAGGCCATGGAGTACTGGCGCCGGATGCTGGACGGCGCACCCGCCGAGTCCACGTTTCCGCTGGACAGGCCTCGCCCGGCGGTGCCGGACCACCGGGGCGAGCTGATCGAGTTCTCCATCGGCCCCGATCTCGCCGACGCCGTACGCGCCGCCTGCCGCCACCTCCGTACGACGCCGTTCGTGCTGTTCACCGCCGCCCTGACCGCCCTCGTGACACGACTCGGCGGGCAGGACGACATCGTGCTGGGCACCCCGGTCACCCGGCGGGACCGGCTGGAGCTGGAACCGCTGATCGCCTGCCTCAGCGACGTGATGCCGCTGCGTCAGCGCGTACGCCCCGGGCAGACGTTCCGGGAGCTGGTCCGGCAGAGCACCGCAGTCGTACGCGGGGCCGTGGCACACCGCCACGTCCCGCACAGCCTGCTGGTCGCGGAGCTGGCGGGCGAGCGGGTACCGGGCCGGTTCCCGCTGTTCCAGGTGGTGTTCACGCTCGACGACGCCGACGCGCCCGGGCTGAGGCTGCCCGGTGTGTCCGCCGAGCGCCTCTACGGCCACAACGGCACCGCCAAGTTCGACGTGTTCCTGGAACTCGTCCCTCATGAGGGCGGTTACCGGGCCCTGATGGAGTACGCGACAGGCGTCCTCGACCCGTCGACCGCGCGGCGCCTCACCGAGCGCTTCCTGGCCCTCCTCGCCGACGCCACCCGGAACCCGGACGCGGCCGTGGACGACCTGGCCGTCATGCCGGAGGCGGAACGGCGGCTGGTGACCGAAACACTGCCGCGGGGCCCCGAGCCGGAGGGGCCCGCGCCGCTCCCGCACGCCCACGAGCTCGTCGCCCGGACGGCGCGGTCGGCACCGGACGCGGCTGCCGTGGTGCACGCCGGGCGGACCCTCACGTATGCCGGGCTCTCGGCCGCCTCCCAGGCCCTCGCCCAGTGGCTGGTGTCCCAGGGGCTGGCCCGGAAGCGGATTGGTATCCGGATCGAGCGGTCGGCCAACGCCCTCGTCGCCGTCCTGGCCGTCCTTCGCGCGGGCGCCGCCTGTGTGCCGCTGGACCCGTCCCTCCCCGCCGAGCGGACGGCCTTCATGATCCGCGACAGCCGTATGGCGGCTCTGCTGACCACCCGCACGACGCCGGCCGCGCCGGACACCGGCGTACCCGTGCTCTTCCTGGACGACGCTCCCCCCGGCGCGTCGGACGAGTCCCTTCCGAGGACGTCCCCGGGGGACGTGGCGTACGTCGTGTACACCTCCGGATCGACCGGCAGGCCCAAGGGCGTGGCCCTGCCGCACCGGTCGCTGGCGGCACTGCTGGACTGGCAGTGCCGCGGCTCGGCAGCCGGCTCCGGCTCCCGCACGCTCCAGTTCGCGCCGCTCGGCTTCGACGTGGCGTTCCAGGAGATGTTCGGAACATGGGCGTGCGGCGGGACGCTCGTCCTCGCGGACGACGGGACGCGTGGCGATCCGCACCGCCTGCTCGACCTCATCGAGCGGCACGCGGTCGGCCGCCTCTTCCTCCCCTACGTCGCCCTGCAACAGCTGGCCGAGTACGCCGTGGCCACCGGCCGCTCCGCCGAGAGCCTCCGCGAGGTGATCACGGCCGGCGAACAGCTGTATGTGACGCCGGCGATCCGGAGGTTCTTCACCGCCGCCTGTCCCGGGGCGCGCCTGGAGAACCAGTACGGCCCTTCGGAGACCCATGTGGTCACCGCACACCCCCTCACGGGCGCGCCCGCGGCGTGGCCGGACCGCCCGTCCATCGGGCGGCCGGTGCCGGGCAGCAGGGTGTACGTCCTGGACGGCCGGCTCCGGCCGTGTCCGGTCGGAACGATCGGGGAGATCTGCGTCGCCGGGGATGCCGTCGCGCTCGGCTACCTCTCCGCGGAGGCCGCACAGGGTCGCCGTTTCGTGCCGGATCCCTTCGGTCCGGCGCGGCCCAGCGGCCTCCTGTACCGCACGGGCGACCTGGGGCGCTTTCTGCCGGACGGCACGATCCAGTTCCTCGGCCGCAATGACGACCAGGTCAAGATCCGCGGGTACCGGGTCGAGCCGGGTGAGGTCGAAGCCGCTCTGAAGACGGTTCCGGGCGTGGCCGACGCCGTGGTGCACGTGGACGGGACGGGCGCGGACGAGAAGCGGCTCCTGGCGTACTACACGGGTACCGGCCCGCAGGTTCCCGAGCCGGAGCGGGTGCGCCAGGCGCTCCTGGAGCGGCTTCCCCAGTACCTGGTCCCGGCGTCCGTGGTCCGCATCCCGGGCCGCCTCCCGCTCACCGCGAGCGGCAAGACGGACCGGGCGGCGGTGCACCGCCTGTACGCGCCGCAACCCCCCACGGCACTCACCGCACCCACAGGCCCCACAGCAACCACCACGCGCACAGCACCCACAGCACCCACAGCCACTGAAGCGCCCACCGCGCCGGCCGTCTCCGCCGAACCGGCCGCCGCCCGCCTGCCGCACGGACTGGCCGCCGTCTGGGCCGACGTACTGCGTACCCCGGACATCCACCCGGACCGGTCGTTCTTCTCGCTCGGGGGCGACTCTCTGCTGGCCGTCCGCCTGTCCGTCCGCCTCCGCACGGAGCTGGGGCTGGACATCCGGCCCGCCGACATCGTCGCGGCGCCCACCCTCAGTGCCCTGACCGCACTCGCCACCACGCGCGGACGGGCGGTCCCCGCCATCGGCCCGGAAACGCTCGCCGCGGACATCACGCCCGCGCGGGAGGTGGTGCACGTCGCCGACGACCCGCGCCACGTCCTGCTGACGGGCGCCACCGGATTCCTCGGCGCGTTCCTGCTGCGCGACCTGCTGGAGCGGTCCGGCGCCGTGGTGCACTGCCTGGTGCGGGCCCAGGAGCCGGCCGCCGCCGAGAAGCGGATCCGCGCCACGCTGGAGCGGTACGGCCTGTGGGACGAGTCCCGCGCGCACCGCGTCGTGGCGGTGCCCGGCGATCTGGCGCTGCCCCGGCTGGGCCTGGGGCGGGACCGGTTCGACGAGCTGGCCGGCACCGTCGACGTGGTGTTCCACTCCGGCGCCGAGGTGAACCTCGCGTACGGCTACGAACGGCTGAAGGCTGCCAACGTCGACGGGACCGCGGAGATCCTTCGTCTGGCGGCCGCCCACCGCACGGTCCCCGTGCACCACGTCTCCACCGTCGGGGTCTTCCCCCCGGCCGGTCCACCGTCCGGCCGTGTCCTGCCGGATCACCCGCTGGGGGACGTCACGCGCCTGCGCAACGGGTACGCCGAGTCGAAGTGGGTGGCCGAGACACTCGTCGCCCAGGCCCGGGAGCGCGGCCTGCCGGTCACGGTGTACCGCCCCACGAGGATCGCCGGCTCCACCGGGACCGGGGTGTGCCAGACGTCCGACTTCCTCTGGCTGCTGGTGAAGGGCTGCGTCCAGGCGGGCCTCGCCCCGGGCGACTACGTCTCGGACTTCGACCTGGTGCCCGTGGACCACGTGAGCGGGGCGATCGTGGCGCTGGCCTCCGACGCGTCGGCCGCCCGGGGGACGTTCCACGTCTCCAGCGAGCGGCTCCGCCTGTTCACCGAGATCGTGGACGGCCTCAGGTCGCTGGGCTACCGGCTCGACGACGTGCCCCTGGCGGACTGGCACCGCCACGTGGAGCGGCACCCCGGCAACGCGGCGTACCCGCTCCTCGGCCTGCTCCCGCCGGCCGGCACGGACGCCGCGCGACGGGGGGACCCGCCGCTGTTCGACTCCTCGGCCACCCGGCGCGCGCTGCGCGGCTCGGGTGTGGTGTCGCCCGGGGTCGACAACACGCTATTCGCCCGCTATGTCCACTTCTTCGTGCGGGAAGGCTTCCTGCCTCCGCCCCCCTCCGGAAAGGAACCGGACCCCTGTCGAGAAGACGTCGATCACGAGATATCTTGATGTCGAGCAATGTTGCAGACGTGGAGCGGAGCACCCGGTGACTGACTCGACCATCATCTACACACACACTGACGAGGCCCCGGCCCTGGCCACGCACTCGTTCCTGCCCGTGGTCCAGGCGTACGCCTCGACGGCCGGGGTCAGCGTGGAGACCCGGGACATCTCGCTGGCGGGCCGGATCATCGCCGGCTTCCCGGAGTACCTCCAGGAGGGGCAGCGCATCGACGACGCGCTCGCCGAGCTGGGTGAGCTGGCCAAGACGCCCGAGGCCAACATCATCAAGCTGCCGAACATCTCGGCGTCGATCCCGCAGCTGAAGGCCGCGGTCGCCGAGCTGCAGGAGCAGGGCTACGCACTGCCGGACTACCCGGACGACCCGAAGACCGACGAGGAGCGGGACATCCGCGCCCGTTACGACAAGGTCAAGGGCAGCGCCGTGAACCCGGTCCTGCGTGAGGGCAACTCCGACCGTCGCGCCCCCGCGTCGGTCAAGAACTACGCCAAGACCCACCCGCACCGCATGGGCGCGTGGAACCCCGAGTCGAAGACGAACGTCGCGACGATGGGCGAGAACGACTTCCGCTCCACCGAGAAGTCCGTGGTGATCTCCGAGGCCGGTGCGCTCCGTATCGAGCTGGCGGGCGACGACGGCTCCACCACCGTCCTGCGCGAGTCCGTACCCGTCCTCGCGGGCGAGGTCGTCGACGCCTCCGTGATGCGCGTCGCCGCGCTGCGCGAGTTCCTGTCGGCGCAGGTCGCCCGCGCCAAGGCGGAGGGTGTGCTGTTCTCCGTGCACCTCAAGGCGACCATGATGAAGGTCTCCGACCCGATCGTCTTCGGTCACGTCGTGCGCGCCTTCTTCCCGAAGACGTTCGCCAAGTACGGTGAGACGCTCGCCGCGGCCGGCCTGACCCCGAACGACGGTCTCGGCGGCATCTACAAGGGCCTGGAGGCCCTGCCCGAGGGTGCCGAGATCAAGGCGTCCTTCGACGCCGAGCTCGCCGAGGGCCCGGAGCTCGCCATGGTGGACTCCGACAAGGGCATCACCAACCTGCACGTCCCGTCCGACGTCATCGTCGACGCCTCCATGCCGGCCATGATCCGCACCTCCGGGCACATGTGGGGCCCGGACGGCCAGGAGGCCGACACGCTCGCCGTCCTGCCGGACAGCAGCTACTCCGGCGTCTACCAGGTCGTCATCGACGACTGCCGGGCCAACGGCGCGTACGACCCGTCGACGATGGGCTCGGTGCCCAACGTCGGTCTGATGGCGCAGAAGGCCGAGGAGTACGGCAGCCACGACAAGACCTTCGAGATTCCCGCCACGGGCACCGTCCGTCTCGTCGACGAGGCCGGCAACGTCGTCCTGGAGCAGGCCGTTTCGGCCGGTGACATCTTCCGCGCCTGCCAGACCAAGGACGCGCCGATCAAGGACTGGGTGAAGCTCGCCGTCACCCGCGCCCGCGCGACCGGCGACCCGGCGGTGTTCTGGCTGGACGAGACCCGTGCGCACGACGCCGTGCTCATCGAGAAGGTCAAGCGGTACCTGCCGGAGCACGACACCGAGGGCCTGGACATCCGGATCATGTCCCCGGTCGAGGCGACCAAGCTGTCCGTCGAGCGCATCCGCCGCGGCGAGAACACCATCTCGGTCACCGGCAACGTGCTCCGCGACTACCTCACCGACCTGTTCCCGATCCTCGAGCTGGGCACCAGCGCGAAGATGCTCTCGGTCGTCCCGCTGATGAACGGCGGCGGCCTGTTCGAGACGGGCGCCGGCGGCTCGGCGCCCAAGCACGTCCAGCAGCTGGTCAAGGAGAACTACCTGCGCTGGGACAGCCTGGGCGAGTTCCTCGCGCTCGCGGTCAGCTTCGAGCACCTCGCCCAGACCACGGGCAACGCCCGCGCCCAGGTCCTCGCCGACACCCTGGACCGCGCGACCGCGACGTTCCTCAACGAGGACAAGTCGCCGAGCCGTCGCCTGGGTGGCATCGACAACCGCGGCAGCCACTTCTACCTGGCCATGTACTGGGCCCAGGAGCTGGCGAAGCAGACCGACGACGCGGACCTCGCCAAGGCGTTCGCCCCGCTCGCCCAGACGCTCACCGACAATGAGCAGAAGATCGTCGACGAGCTGATCGCCGTCCAGGGCAAGCCGGCCGACATCGGCGGCTACTACCACCCGGACCCGGCCAAGGCCTCGGCCGTCATGCGCCCCTCGGCGACCCTCAACCAGGCGCTCGCCACCCTGGCCTGACGCCACGGCAGCACGCACGGCAGCACGACACGACCGCCCCGGCCGGGACTCCCGGCCGGGGCGGTCCCGTCCGCGCGGCCCTGGGCCGCGTGATCCGGCCCGACCGACCGGTCAGGCCCTTGCCGGGGGCGGCCGGCGGAACGCGCACGGCACCTTCCTGCGGTCCGTCGCCCGGGCGCCGGGCCCGCCGCGCTGGACGTACTGACACCTCGGGCCGGGGAACGGCTCCTGAAGGGAACGTCCTGCAACGGCTTCCACCTGTACGACGACAAGCTGTCCGCAGGGTTTCAAGCCGTACGAACCGGCTGGTCACCGGTCGATGCCGGCTCGGTTTCGTAGGTTTCTGTGTCCGAGAGATCCCGGTGACGGGTCTCGTTGGCGCAGCCGAGGGCGATGACGGTGAGCAGGACGGCGGCCATGACGTAGAGGGCGATGGGCGCGGCGCTGTCGTACTCGGCGAGCAGGGCGGTGGCGATGAGCGGGGCGGGGGCGCCGGCGGCCACGGACGAGAACTGAGCGCCGATCGATGCTCCGGAGTAGCGCATGCGGGTGGCGAACAATTCGGAGAAGAAGGCCGCCTGTGGGGCGTACATCGCACCGTGGAAGAGGAGGGCCACGGTGACGGCTGTGATCATTGCCGGGAAGGACTGCCGGTCGACCAGGGTGAAGAACGGGTGGATCCAGATTCCCGTGCCGAGGGCGCCGATGAGGTAGACGGGGCGTCGCCCGAGCTTGTCGGAGAGGGCACCCCACAGGGGGATGGTCACGAAGTGGACGGCGGATGCGATCAGGACGGCGTTGAGGGCGGTCTGTTTGCTCGTGCCGGCGTGTTCGGTCGCGTACACGAGGATGAATGCGGTGACGACGTAGTAGGAGATGTTCTCCGCCATGCGGGTGCCCATGGCGATGAGGACGTCGCGCCAGTGGTCGCGCAGGACGGCGAGTATGGGCGGCTTCTCGCGGGGGGCTCGTGCGGCCTTGCGGCGTTCGGCTGCTGCGAGGGCGGCTTTGAACACGGGCGATTCATCGACGGAGAGCCGGATCCACAGTCCGACGAGTACCAGCGCGCCGGAAAGCAGGAACGGCACCCGCCACCCCCAGGAGTTGAACGCCGCGTCCGACAGTGTTGCCGTCAGCGTGGCGAGGACGCCTGTGGCCAGCAACTGCCCGGCCGGCGCCCCGGTTTGCGGCCACGAGGCCCAGAAGCCGCGCCGTTCGGCGTCTCCGTGCTCCGCCACCAGCAGCACCGCGCCGCCCCATTCGCCGCCCAGGGCGAATCCCTGGACCAGGCGCAGCACGGTGAGCAGAAGGGGGGCGGCCGAGCCGATGGTGGCGTGGGTGGGGAGCAGACCGATCAGGAAGGTTGCGCCACCCATCATCAGCAGGCTGTACACCAGGAGTTTTTTGCGGCCCAACCGGTCGCCGAAGTGGCCGAAGACGAGGGCGCCGATGGGGCGGGCGGCGAAGCCGACGGCGTAGGTCAGGAATGACAGGAGTGTGCCGACCATGGGATCGGAGTCGGGGAAGAAGAGCTTGTTGAACACGAGTGCGGCGGCTGCGCCGTAGAGGAAGAAGTCGTACCACTCGATGGTGGTGCCGATGAGGCTGGCGGCCACGATCTTCTTCAGGTTGCCGGGGGCCTGGGGCTGTGCTGAGGGTGGGGACGGCATGTGAAGCACCACTTTCGCGACGGTGGCTGGAGTCGTGTGTGGTCGTGCACCAGAGTGGGATGGTTGGCCCGCCCTCCGTTATGTGCGGGGCGGACACTGATCCTGCGGGGATGTCCTCGCCGCAGCCATACCGGGTCGGGCGTGCCCTCTGCCGCACTGTGTGGCTGAGCAGTTCCCTGGAGACAGGGGGCCGGGGGGGCAGGGGGCGTGCGGGCGCCGGATCAGGTTCGTGGCGGCGTGCTGTGACAGGTGAAGCTGCGTGCGGAGGCGGGATCGCCGTGGCCGCGGTATTTCGGCCAGGAGGGGAAGGCGCACAGCGGCCGGGTGCGGGTGTTCCCGGCGGGGCTGGTGTCGGTGACGACAGGATGTGAGGGGGCCCTGCCGTCTTCTGTCCAGCTTTCCAGGGAACTGAGCGAGTCGTAGCTTGCCGCGAAGGACGCGTCGACGTTGGCGTGGTTGGCGCCCGGGATGAGATAGAGCCGGGCGAAGGCGCCGGTGGCACGCGGGCCCACGCGTTGCTGGACGCGTTGGAAGTATTCGACGGTGGAGCGGTGGCTGACGAGTTCGTCGGCGGTGCCGTGCAGGAGGAGGAGTTTTCCCCCTGCCTTGGCAAAGCGGCGAAGGTCGGGGTCGTTGACGTCCTGCAAGGCGGAGAGACGGCTGATGCGGTGCTGCCAGGCGCCGGGGCGGCGGGGGTCGACGGCCAGCGGGTCGTGTGCCGGGTCACGGGTGACGAAGTACCGCACCCACTGGTCCCAGAACTGGACGCCGTAGCCGCTGTCCTTCGGCATCGGGTGACCAGGAGCGCGGACGCCCATGCCCAGCAAGGGGGTCGTCATGTCGGCGCCGGAGAGGAACGGGAAGCCGGGGTAGCCGGTCTCGCCACTGGCCAGACGGTATTTCCATCGCAGTGGGGAGGAGAGCGCCTCGACGGCGTGGATCTGGTGATCCGACAGGCAGGTGTCCGCGGTGTCCTTGCCGCCCGGGCAGCGCAGGGTGCGGGGCTGGAAGCGGCAGCCTGGTTCGTTGGAGATGACGCCGTCGCGCAGGCCGTCGTCGCCGTCACAGGACCTGATCACGCCGCGGTACAGAAGTTCCTGTTCCGCAGGATTGAGGAAGGCCCCTGGGCGGGAGAGGATCTGCGCTTCGTAGCCGAAGAAGAGGTTGAGGCCGGCGGCGTTCCAGGCGGGGTAGGCGGCGATGACGCCGTCGAAGTCGGTGGGCCATCGCTGGACGACGGCGAGTGCTTCGCGTCCGCCGCTGGAGCCGCCGGCGAAGTAGGTGTGGGCGGGGGCGGTGCCGTAGTGCGCGCGGATGATGTGGCGCGCGGCGTCGTGGGTCTTTTTCAGTGCGTCGCCGGCGAAGTTGCGCACGGCTTCGTCGTTGAGGCCGAAGGACCCGTCCAGGGAGGTGGTCGGTGTGAAGTCCGGCGCCGCCTGGTGGCCGGAGTCACTGGCGTAGGTGGCGTAGCCGCGGCTGAGCGGGCGAGGTTGGCTGATCGGGCCGAAGGGGACGTTGCCCGTGACGTCGGGGATGGTGCCGTCGTAGCCTCCCCCGCCGAACATCATCGACTTCGTGTTCCACTGCTGGGGCAGGGCGACGCGCAGGGTGATGTCGGGAGCCCCCGGGTCCACGGGGTGGATGACGGCCTCGACACGGCAGTACGCGCCTGTCGCCGAAGTCCCGCTCCCCGAAGGGGCGATGGTGTTCGCCGCGCTCACTTCGCCGCCCGTGGTGGGCAGTCCGATCACTGAGGCGGGCAGCCGCAGGCCGCGCAGGCTGCCGCAGTCGGCCGGTTGCCGGGCGGCGTGTGCCGGGGGCAGGAGCGTGCCGCTGACAAGGATGCAGACAAGCCCTGCTGCGGCGATGGTCTTCTTCATGGCGTCTCCGTCACTTGTGCCTCGTGTCGCGAGGCGCAAAGGTTACGAAGCGTGCCGCCAACGGCGGTATGGGTTGGGCGCACACAGGGGATACTCGCGAGGTGTGCCGGTTCGTAGTCGGGCATGCTAAGGCTTGCTGACTTTCAGCAGCCGCAGGGCGACCTGGATCTCCAGGAGCCGTTCCGGATCGCGCCAGGTGGTGCCGAGGAGCTGGCTCACCCGGCCCAGTCGTTGGGTGACGGTGTTCACGTGCAGGTGCAGTTCGCGTGCGGTGTTGCGGGCGTGCCGGCCGGTGCGGCAGTACGTGTCGAGTGTGTGTACCAGGTCGGAGTGGTGGGTTCGGTCGTATGCGATGACCGGGCCGATGACGGATTCGATGAAGGAGGCGGTCGCCGACTCTCCGCTGAAGAGGGCTCCGACGAATCCGAGTCCGCGTGTGTCGGCGATCTCGCCGGTCCTGCCGAGGGCGATCAGAGCGTGCAGACAGTTGTCCGCCTCGCGGAAGGCAGCGGCGATGTGGCCGAGGTCCGCGGCCCGCGCTGTCCCGGCGGTGACGGGGTGGCGTGAGGTCCGCGCGAGCTCGTCCACGGCTCGGCGCGCCAGGGCCTGGGGGTCGTCTCCTGGCAGCAGCAGGATGACGGTGTTGCGCTGGAAGGTCGCCAGGCCGCGGGAGCGCCGGGCTATGGCCGCGGCGGCGGCGTAGACCCGCTCGCGTGGTTCGTCCTCGACCCGGGCCACCACCACGGTGCGGCAGCTGGTGAGGTCGACGCCGAGCAGGGCGGCCCGGTGCCGCAGGAGGTCGTGGTCCTCGCTCTGCGCGGTCAGCAGGTCCCCCAGCAGTTCTCCGCGCACGCGCGCCTCGGCCTCCGCCATGCGTCTGCGGGTGACGAGCACGAGGGAGGCCACCAGTGCGGCCCTCTCCAGGATGCGCCGGTCGGTGGCGTCGACCTGCGCGGTGGCGCTCAGGATGATCGTGCCCAGGGGCTCGGACTCGGTGATCAGGGGAACGGCGCACCGCGTCGCGCGGATCACGGTGTGCCCCGCCTGCCAGGCGTCCGCGCTGAGCCGGCCGAGTTCGCCGGCCGGCACCGCGTCCTGACCGCAGGACCGGGCCACTATGGTGCCCTCCTCGTCGAGGACGACCACGGTGCCAGTGACCGCGGTCGCGGTCGCCTGGACGACTTCGTCGACGCCGTTGCCCTGGATGACCAGGCGGGTGAGGCGTTCGTGGACCTCCGCGGTGCGTTCCAGGTCCGCCATGTGGGAACTGATGGTGTCGTTGGCGACCCGCAGCTCCGATACGGCCTCCTGGGCGGCACTGAGCAGGCGGCTGTTCTCGATGGCCACGGCAGCATGTGAGCCGAGCATCATCAGAACGGTGATGTCCCGGCTGCTGAATTCGCGCTGACTGCGGTGCGCGGCCATCAGGACCCCGATCACCTCTTGATTGAGTTTGACCGGCACACCCAGCAAGGACTCGATCCGCTCCGCGGCAACGGTTTTGTCGATCTCACAGGTGTGGGCGAAGGAATCGTCGGTGAGGTACGAGGCGACGGAGTACGGCTCGCCCGTCCGCGCCACGATCCCTCCGACGCCGGTGCCGACCGGCAACCGCAGTTCACGCAACAGACCGGAGATGTTGCCGGCGGCCGCCTTGATATAGCTGTCGCCGCGGCCGCGGTCACTGAGGCTGATGTAGGCCAGGTCGCAGTCCAGCAGCCGCCGTGCCCGGTCGGAGATCGCTTGGAGGATGGGGTCGAGGGCCCTCAGGGAGGCCAGGTCGTTCGCGGTGTCGTTGAGCAGCTGGAGTTCCGCCTCGTTGCGGCGGTGCCGCAGAAGCCTCTCCCGCAGACGCAGTGCGATCGCCCGCTCCTCCTTCAGCTCGTCGAGGCGGCCGGCGGGCTCCCCCGCGGCGCGTGCCGCCGCGAGCACCTCGTCGAAGGACTCCATGTCGGCGTCGTTGAGCAGTAGTTCGAGGAAAGACATGCCGTACGTGCGTGCCATCGGCCCTCCGTCGAGCTGTGCCTTCGCAGTCCGGCAAGTATGGCGCCGCATCGCCGGGGAGGCACCGCAGTGATCCGCAGCGAACCGCCCTCCGCGAAGGCGCCATCGCCGTCCCTGCGGCCGGCGCGGGCGCTTACGGTTCGACGAGGTTGCGGCGAATGCCGTTCTCCAGGCGCTGTGCCACTTCCTCGCCCCGCCCGGGCGGCCAGGTCAGCAGCCCGCCTCCTGAGGAGCGGCCTCGCTGCCCGGCGTCGAGCGGCTCGTCGAGCGCGGGAAAGGTGACCGCGGCCGACAAGTGGGGCGCCAGGCTGTCGAGGATGTTCCTGGTCAGGTCCAGTCCGATGAAATCCGCGTTCTCCATGGGGCCCACGGCCGACCAGCGCAGGCCCAGGCTCGCCCGCATGACCGTGTCGATCGTCACCGGGTCGCAGACTTCCTGCTCCAGCAGATGCAGGGCCTCCCGTACCAGCGCGAACTGGAGCCTGTTGCCGATGAATCCCGGGACGTCACGGTGCAGGCGCACCGTCGTCTTGCCCATCCCGTTCAGCACTTCGCACGCTTCCTGCACGAACCGGTGGTCCGTATCCGCGCCCGGGGCGACCTCGACCAGCGGAATGAGGTAGGGCGGGTTCCACCAGTGCACTCCCACCAGCCGTTGCGGATGCCGCATGCCTTCGGCCACTTCGGTGAGCGAGAGCACCGAGGTGTTCGACCACACCGGCATCACGGCCGGAATCCTCGCCTCCAGCGCCTCCAGGACCTGATGTTTGACGTCGAGTCGCTCGGGGACAGCTTCGATCACGGCATCCACGCGCAGCACCATGTCCGACAGGGTTTTCGCCGCTGTGATGCGTGCGGTGACCAACCCGACATCGCCCGGCAGCATGTCGCAGCGTTCGAGTGCCCGCACGATTCGCTCATCGAGGGAGGCAAGGGTCGCGGGGTCCGCGTCATACACGACGACACGGTGCCCCGCCTGGGCGAGAGCAACAGCGATTCCGTGCCCCATGAGCCCGCCGCCGATGATTCCGAACCGGGTCATTGCCTGTCCTCCAAGACTGGGCGGATGTATGCGGTGACGTGTGCCCTCGCCGCACCCGAGCGCCAGAGGCGCAAGGCGAGGTGCGCGGCCGGCAGAGGCCGGAGCGGCCGAGGGTGGTGCACACGTCGATGGCTCGGACGCCTGCTCGCACGGCAGGCGGCGGCCAGGACAACCACACGGCGCCGGCGGCCCCGACGCGCCGCTACGACGGTATGACGCCTCCACAAGGCGCTACGAGAGGAGCAGCGCACATAGGTGATGCGCTGGACGTGTGCTCAGTGCCCACGCGGCGCCCACGGGTCCGGAGTGCCGTCGGGTCGCGCCGGTTGTGCCGCGTGTGCGGGCCCGCACACGCGCCTGACGCGCATTCCCGGCCGGTGGGGCCGAGACGTAATGGCTGGAGCGGACACCACGGGAGGTGAAAGACGTGCACTGCGCCCATCCGCCTACCGCGACAGGTGGTTCTAGCGTGCTCTGTGTCACACCACCCCACCATCCCTGTCGGCGTCCCACCGGGTGCGAGCCGCACATCAGCGCCCGGTGACCGCACGACGGTAAGGAGCCCCCCATGCTGTTTGCGTCCACCAGGCTCAGCGGGACGGCATCGACCCACACCGGCAACCGGCGAACAGCCCCTGCGCGGCGGCTGCTCAGCGCCTCGCTCGCGGCCCTGCTGACCACGAGCCTGCTGGGCCTGGCCTCCCAGGCGTCCGGCGCAGAGCCCCAGCCTGCCGCCGCCGCTGCCGCCGGACACGACCCCGTGATCATGATCCCGGGCATGACCGGCTCACCGGCCAACATGAACACCATGAAGTCCAACCTGCAGACCAACGGTTGGCCCTCGAACCGGCTGTTCACCTGGACCGACAGCAGCTCGATGACGCAGGACCTGGCCAGGGCCGCACAGGAGCTCTCGGCCAAGGTCGATCAGGTCCGCATGCAGACCGGGGCGGACAAGGTCGTCCTCGCCACGTGGTCCGCCTCCACCCTGGCCGCCCGGTACTACATCAAGAACCTCGACGGCGCGGACAAGGTCTCCCAGTACATCGGGTTCGCCGGACCGCAGCACGGCACCACCAACAACGGCTGTCAGTGGTACGTGTCCTGCCAGCAGTTCGCCTCCCCGAACACCCCGTTCCTCAAGGCCCTGAACAATCCCTCCGAAGTCCCCTTCAACGACAGGATCGACTACCTCACGATCAGGTCGACCGCGGACTACAACGCCACACCGACCGACACCGCGAAGCTGGCCGGCGCCGACGAGAACTACCTGATGAGCGGACCGATGGCGCCCAACCACCTCATGATCATCTCGAACGCCACGGCATTGGCGAAGATGCGCTCGTTCATCAGCGCGCACGAGAACGACTGACCCACCGCCCGGTCAAGGGGGACGTGCACCGGCCGTGCCGGGCGCCGCACCCCGGCGGCGCCCGGCGCACCACCGGCTTCGCCCGTCCTCACGCCGACCTCGACCTCCGGCGCACCACCGGCTTCGCCCCGGCCTCACGCCGACCTCGACTTCCGCGCCCTCCTCGGCGGACCAGCGCAGCACGCGTCGGTGCGGCCGGTCCGCGGCGCGCGGCACACGAAGGGCCTTTTCTCCACCATGAACAAGACGATGCCTTCGGCCTCGCGAGCAGTGGCCGACATCCCCGCCGGAGCGACTCTGGCCGTCGGCGGGTTCGGCCTCAGCGGCGTACCCGACACACTCATCCGGGCGCTCCACGAGCAGGGCGCCGACGACCTCGAAGTGGTGTCCAACAACTGCGGCGTGGACGGGCGCGGCCTGGGAGTCCTGCTGGGCTCGGGCCGCATATCCCGCGTCACCGGCTCCTATGTCGGTGAGAACAAGGAGTTCGCCCGCCAGTACCTGAGCGGGGAACTGGAGGTGGAACTGGTGCCCCAGGGCACGCTCGCCGAACGGCTGCGGGCCGGCGGCACGGGTGTCCCCGCCTTCTACACCCCGGCGGGGGTCGGCACGCAGGTCGCCGCCGGCGGACTGCCCTGGCGCTACGCCCCCGACGGAACGGTCGCCCTCGCCTCCCCGCCCAAGGAGACCCGGGTCTTCGCCGGACGCACGTACGTCTTGGAGCGCGCCATCACCACCGACTACGCGCTCGTGCGGGCCTGGCGCGGCGACCGGCACGGCAACCTCGTCTTCCGCCGGGCCGCCGCCAACTTCAACCCGCTCGCGGCCATGGCCGGCCGGACCACCATCGCCGAGGTCGAGGAACTGGTCGAACCCGGCGAACTGGTCCCCGACCACATCCACCTTCCGGGCATCTTCGTCCAGCGCATCGTCCAGCTCACCCCCGTTCAGGCGGCCGACAAGCCGATCGAGAAAAGGACGGTACGTTCCCGATGACCTGGACCCGCGAGCAGATGGCGGCCCGAGCCGCCGCCGAACTCACCGACGGCTCGTATGTCAACCTCGGCATCGGCCTGCCCACCCTCGTCCCCGGCCACGTCCCACCCGGTGTGCGCGTGGTCCTGCACTCCGAGAACGGCATCCTGGGCACCGGTCCCTGTCCGTACGAAGATCAGGTCGACCCCGACCTGATCAACGCCGGCAAAGAGACCGTCACCGTCCTGCCCGGGGCCGCCTTCTTCGACTCGGCCCTGTCCTTCGGCATGATCCGCGGCGGCCACATCGACACCGCGGTCCTCGGCGCCATGCAGGTCTCCGCACATGGCGACCTCGCCAACTGGATGATCCCCGGCAAGGTGGTCAAGGGCATGGGAGGCGCGATGGACCTCGTCCACGGGGCCCGCCGCGTCATCGTCCTCATGGAGCACACCGCAAGGGATGGCAGCCCGAAGTTGCTGGAGGAGTGCGGGCTGCCCCTCACCGGCGAGCGGTGCGTCCACCGCGTCATCACCGACCTCGGCGTCCTCGACGTGACGCCCAACGGCCTGGCCCTGGTGGAAACCGCCCCGGGCACCACCGTCGAGGACGTCATCAACAGCACGGCCGCCACCGTACGTCTCGACCACATGTCGGCTGCCTGCTGAAGCAGGCAGGCCGGTCGACCTCCCGATCAGGCGCATTCGCCCCATTTCCGCCCAGGCAGCACTTCTTCATACAGAGGAGAGTCATGGCTTCCCCACCCCGCGCCCTGAAACGTCATCGCGCGAGCCGCGCCGTCGGCACCTTGCTCGCAGCCCTGGCCCTGCTGGTGGCGGGCGGCGTCACTGGCACAACCGCGGCCGGGGCGACGACCTCGACCTGTCCGTCGGTCGACGGCCAGTGGGCCGCCCCCGGCCCGTTCGCCGTCAGCTCCGCATCCAACGGACGAGGCACAACCGTCTTCCGGCCGGCCGACCTGGGTACGTTGGGCTGCACCACACACCCGGTCGTCCTGTGGAACAACGGAGCCCGCTCCGGTCTCGACCGGTATGCCCCCTGCTGAACCACCTCGCGTCGCACGGCTTCATCGTCGCCGCGGCGGAGGGCAACGCGGGCACCGGAGGGCCCATGCTGCGAGGACTGGACTACCTGACGACCGAGAACGGCCGGGCGGGCAGCGTCTACCAGGGCAAGGTCGACCTGGCCAACGTGGGTGCCACCGGCCATTCCTTCGGCGGCGGAGCGGCGGTCGACGCCGGGGCCGATCCCCGGGTGGACACGATCGCGCCGATCTACCCCCTCGCCTTCAGCAGCGGTAGCCGGGTGCGGGGCCCCGCGGTGTTCTACGCCGGGCAGAACGACACCATCGTGTCACCCTCGACGGTCCGCCGGACCTACAGCCAGGCCACCCAGGTGCCTGCCATCTACGCCGAACAACGCGGCGCCGACCACTACGGCATCCCCGGCCTGCACGGCCCCGTCACCGCGTGGTTCCGCTTCCACCTCATGCATGACGAGCAGGCTCGTGGCCTGTACTTCGGCCCCAACTGCACCTACTGCTCGTCTTCGTTCTGGTCGGCCTTCGAGCGCAACCCCCGGGCCAAGGCCGTCCCCGGCCCCTGACCGCACACCACCTGGCGGAGAGTCCGACGCAGCCTCAGCCTGGCTGACCAGGTGCCGCACTGTCTCTGTGGACCGGACTGCTCGACACCCCACAACATTTGAGGTGCGCCCCGACCCGCATCCCGGGTCGGGGCGCACCGTGACGTGCCGAAGGTTCTGGAGAAGTACGGGGAGGACGGGGCGAGCGGACTGGCCCTCGCGCCCCGGCCACGAGCTGCCCCAGGCGCGGTGCCCACGGGTCATCGAGGCGGCGGAGGCCGGACTCGCCCCCTCGGTGGCCACCATGAAGCTCGCCGGTCACGGCGACCCGAACCTGGAGCTCGCCCTGCGGGGTCTCGAACGGAAGACGCGCGACCCCCTGTCTCCCGGGGTGGCGAGTACGCGTGGTGCCGGCCCTCGGGCACCTGCCGGTCCGGATGATCACCGACGGTGCCGTCGACCGTATCCGTGCAGAACCGGATCGCCGACGAGACTGCACTCCGACGCGCACGAGATCACAGCCGCCGGTGCCGCCCTTCCGGCCCACCTCAGCGGGGTGCGCGCGCCACGGTCCCTGCCGGGCCCGATCGTCGTCGCCTGCTGACCGGTCAAGGCAAGCCGGTCCCCAACTGGTGCCCGAAAACGGTCGAGGGGCCGTTTCAGATCCCTCTGAAACGGCCCCTGACCTGCGACTCCTTCGAGTCGGGACGACAGGATTTGAACCTGCGACCCCTTGACCCCCAGTCAAGTGCGCTACCAAGCTGCGCCACGTCCCGGTGCGCGTGTGCCTCGGCTTTCGCCGGGGTGAACGCGCAAGAGAAGGTTACCTCACTCCGGGGCGGGGTTGGCGTCGTGGGTGAGGTGGGCGTGGTCGGTGCGGGCGCGGGCGGCCAGGGCGTCGGCGCCGCAGGCGGTGGCGAGGGTTGCGGCGCGGGTGAGTTCGGCCGGGGAGCGGAGGGCCAGGGCGTATTCGTGGCGGGCCAGTGCGTGTTCGTACGCGGACGGGGACGCCTCCAGGTGGTGGACCGCCTGGGCGAGGATCTGGACGGCTTCGTCGGGGCGGGCGAACAGGGCGGCGCAGCGGAGGGCTTCGCCGATGGCGGTGTCGGTGCCGAAGCGTTCGGCCTGGACACGGGCGCGGGTGGCGAGCCGGGCCGCACGGGTGGGGTCCTCGGTGGCCAGGGCGCGGGCGAGGTCGCAGGCCCAGGGGGCCCAGAGGCCGTTGTGGCGGTCGCGGGCCTCGAAGGCGCGGCCGGCGGCTTCCAGTTCGGTGACGGCTTCCTTCGTACGGCCTTCGGCGAGGAGCAGGCGGCCGTGGACGCACGGGCCGTCGGGCATGATCATGGCGTTCGGCCAGGGTGGACCGAAGTGGTGGCGGGTGGCGACGTCGCGCGCCTCGGTGACCCGGCCGCGGGCGAGCAGGGTGTCGATGAGCAGGCAGGCGGCGTCCCACTGGACGGGCAGTCCGCTGCCGACCCGGTCACCGAGGCGGAGTCCCTCGCGGAGGAAGCTCTCGGCCAGGGCGAGGGCACCGCGGCGGCGGTGGGCGAGACCGAGGAGGGTGTGTGCGAAGGCGAGGTGGGCGCCGCTCCAGCCGGAGATCTCGTAGGCGCGTACGGCCTCCTCGAACAGCGCCAGCGCGCGGTCGGGCCGGTCGGTGAAGGCGTAGGTGACGCCGACCACGGCCGGTGTCTCGAACCCCCACTCGGTGTCGGTCCAGCTCAGGCCGCGCGCCGGGCGGCCGTCGACGAGGGCGCGGTCACACAGGTCGAGTACGTGTTCGGCGTCCTCGCCGCGCAGCATGGCGTCGAAGGCCCGCAGGGACAGCAGGGCGCGCTCGGCGTTGTCGGTGCCGGGGAGGTGGTCGGCAAGGTCGGCGAGGCGGCGGGAGCGGCCGGGTCCGTCGTCCTCGGTGGCCCGGAACCCCTCGTACATGAAGTGGGCCGCCTGGAGCCGCGTGCGGGCGGTGCCGGCCGGGGTGCGGGCGGCTTCGGTGGCGACGGAGTGGGCGGCCTCGCGGAGCTGGTCGCTGTGGGCGAGGGCCTGGGCGAGGCGGCAGGTGGCGTCGGCGCGGAGGTCTCCGTCGAGGCCGGGCAGGGCGAGGGCGGAGCGGAGGTGGCGGACGGTGGCGGGGGGTGAGGTGAGGAGGGCGGCGCAGCCCAGTTCGTAGAGAACCTGGGCGTACGCGTGGGGCGGCGGGGGTTCTTGGAGGGCGCGTTCCAGGCAGCGGCGGGCGGCCTCGGGGGCGCCGACGGCGAGGTGTTCGCGGGCGGCTTCGCGCAGTTGGGCGACGACTTCCGCGTCGTCGTCCGGGTGGATCTCCAGCAGGTGGCGGGAGGCGGCCGCGGCGCCGAGGCCCGCGCGGGCGACGGCCCAGGCCGCCCGGCCGTGCATGGCGGTGCGGGTGGCGGGGGGAATGGAGCGGTATATGGCGGTGGCGATGACCGGGTGGACGAACTCCAGGGTGTCGGAGCCGGTGACGATACGGGCCTCCCGGAGCCGTTCGGCGCAGCCGGCGGCCTCGGCGGAGGTCATCCCGGCGAGCGAGGCGGCGAGCCCCCTCGGGATGTCGGTGCCGAGCACGGCGGCGGCCCAGGCGAGCCGGGCGGGCCCGGTGCCGAGCCGTTCGAGCCGGGCGACCAGTCCGCTGCCGCGGGCCGAGGCGCCGAGGTCGCGCAGCCGGCCGACCGACCGTTCGACGGGGTCGAGCATCCGGTCCTGGACCTTGGCAAGGAGTTCAACCGTTTCATACGGATTGCCGCCGGTCACGGCCCACACCTCGCGGCAGAAGGGGTCGTCCGCCCGGTCCCCGAGGGTGGCCCGCGTCAGTTCGGCGGTCGCGCCGGGGCTGAAGGGGTGCAGGGTCACGCGCAGCCGGGCGGCGTCACCGAGCCGGTCGAGCAGGGCGGCGGACCCGGGCGGCGGGTCGGCGCGGTGGGCGAGGACCACGAGCAGGGGCAGGCTCGGCAGTCTCACGGCCAGGGAGGCGAGCCAGGTCAGCGATTCGCTGTCCGCCCAGTGCGCGTCGTCGACCAACAGGACGAGGGGCCGGGCCCGGTGGCGCTCGGCGAGCCGCGCGGCGAACCAGTCCAGGCCGTCCCGTACTCCTTGAGGGTCTGCCGCCGGCCCGCTGGGGGCGGCAATGCCGAGGGCGGGGGCGGCCACGTCATACCAGTCACCGAACAGGCGCGCGATCCGGTCGTCGCCGAGGCCGGCGAGCGCGGGCCGCAGCAACTGCCGTACGACGTGGAAGGGCACGGAGGTGACGGTTTCGCCGCCTCGCGCGCCGCGGACGGTGCACCGGTCCTCGGCGAGCCGGCGAACCGCGGCGAGCAGGGCGGTCTTGCCGATGCCCGCCTCCCCCCGATAGATCAGCAGGCCCCCCGACGCGGCCGGGCCGCACAGCGCCTCCACGGCGCGAGCGGCGGCGGCGAGCTCGGGCTCGCGCTCCAACAGCGGTACGGCAAGCCGGTGTTCCGGCCGGGACGGCAGCATCGCCTTCCCTCCCCCACGAGTACCCGACGAGTCCCCACACATCGTGGCCAGCCGAGCGTAGCCCCGTACCCCGGCCGGCGGACATGGTTGGGACGGTACCCGCCGGACGGGCGACAATTGGGGCGTGAACAGGACGCGGAGGGACCGGGACGAGGAGGGGCGGGCGCGCAGCGCACGCCCCAGGGACGGGCTGGGGCGCCCCCTGCCGTACGGCGAGGCGGGGGTGGAGCGGCAGCCCGAGGGGGTGGTGCGCACGCCCGGCGAGACGGTGCGGGAGGCGCAGCGGCTGCTGGACGCCGGGATGCCCTTCCACGCCCATGAGGTCTTCGAGGACGCCTGGAAGTCCGGTCCGGAGGAGGAGCGGGAGCTGTGGCGGGGGCTGGCGCAGCTGGCGGTCGGTCTGACCCATGCCGCCCGCGGGAACACGGCGGGCGGGGCCCGGCTTCTGCTGCGGGGCGCGGACCGGATCGGGGCGTACGCGAAGGGTCCGCACGGGATCGATGTGGACGGTCTCGTGGCATGGGCCCGCGCACTGGCCGGGCGGCTGGACGGGCTGGTGGACGTGGTGGACCCGGCGGCGGAGGCGCCGACACTAGTGGGGTGACGGCCGGGTGTCCTGACCGGGTCACTCCTCACGCGTGTTCTGCGCGGTCGGCCGCCGACGGGTCCGTGTGCTCCTCCGGCACCAGGTGGCTGCCGGCGCCGGCGGAGAACCACCGGCAGCTGAGGGTGCCGGGCTCGGCCACTTCCTCGGACTCCGCCGCCTGTGGCCACGGGCGTCGAACCACGCGCGCGAAAAGGTCTCATCGCGGTGGGCGGAGCCGTACGCGACCAACAGCGAGGCTCCGGCGGGCAGTCGGGTGCGGGCGTGGGTGACGGGACGGGCGACGGGGCGGGTGGTGGTGCGGCCGAGGTCCTGGACGGGGGCGTCGTGGCGGGCGGCTCCCTCGACGGCGGCGGGTGGCAGCTCCGGCTCGGTGCGGACGCGGCTCCATGGCGCCGGTCGAGCGTGGGGTCGCCGGTGCCGGGGGCGAGCGCGCGGCGGCGAGTGGGGAACACAGGTCGCCGCGGGGCGGGCGCGCCGGTCGCGTACGTAGCCGTCCAGGAGGGCGGCCGTGTGGCCGTCAGGCGCCGGAGGGGGCGATGCCGAGGGCCGGGAGGATCACCGCTTCGACGTACGCCGGCAGCGCGTCCTCCTCGCCGAACCGGTCCTCGAAGAGCCGCTCGATCCGCAGGACACCGAGGAAGCCGGGGGCGACGAAGGCGATCGCGGGGTTGTCGGCGGCGATCTCGCCCCGTTCGACCCCGCGCCGCAGCATCGCGTCGAGCGCGGCCACCTCGGGGTTGATGACCGTTTCGCGCAGCGCCCGGCGGAGGTCGGGGTGCTGGAGGTAGGCCTGGCCGACGGCTTCCATCAGCTCGGTGTCGCGGCCGCGCCGGCCCGCGGCGGCGACCGCGGCCGCGCGGAGGTCGCCCGCCAGGGAGCCGGTGTCGATGCCGGTGAACAGGCTGCAGCGGCTCTTGTCGAGCGCGGCCGTGACCAGCTGGGACTTGGTCCTCCACTGGCGGTAGAGGGTGGCCTTGCCGCACTTGGTGCGGGCGGCGACACCTTCCATGGTCACCGCGTCGTACCCGCCCTCCCGCAGCAGGTCGAGCACCGCCTCGTACAGCTCGAGCTCGCGCTCCGGGGTGATCTTGCTACGGCGTGCGGCGGCGGTGGCGGCCTGCGTGGACATCGGTCTTCTCCCGGCTGACGGGTGCCTTGCTGCACGTACGAGAGTAGGCGGCGCTCAATCGAGACGCAAACGTATCGAGACGCAAACGTATCGAGACGCAAACGTATCGAGACGTTTGCGTCTCGATGAAATCGGATCTACGCTTCCTCCGTTTTTGTTTCTCATGTGAACCTTCAAAGGGGCCGAGCATGGCTGCCGGGATACCACCGGAGACGACCGCCGCCCCGCGGCCGCCCCTGGTACGCGAACTGGTGCTGGTGGCAGCGCTGTTCCTCGTCTACAAATGCGGCCGGCTGGTCGCGAACGGTCACGAGGCCCGTGCCTTCGCCAACGCGGACCGCGTGTGGGACCTGGAGCGGGCCGTTCACCTGCCGGGCGAGGGCTGGGTGCAGGACCTGCTGCTGGACGGCGGGACGGTCGTCCAGGCCGCCAACGCCTACTACGCGTGGGTCCACTTCCCGGCCACGCTCGCCTTTCTGGCCTGGCTGTACTGGCGCCGCCCGGCCCACTACGTGTGGGCGCGCCGTGCCCTGGCGCTGCTGACCGCCGCCGCGCTCGCCCTGCATCTGCTCGTGCCGCTCGCCCCGCCACGCATGCTGGCCGAGGCGGGACTCGTCGACACCGCACAGGTCTACGGACCCTCCGTCTACGGCGCGACACCCGCGACGGACTCCATGGCCAACCAGTTCGCGGCGATGCCCTCACTGCACTTCGGCTGGGCGCTGATGGTCGCGATCGGGCTGATCGCCGCCACCCGCGGCCGGTGGCGGGCGCTGTGGCTGCTCCACCCGCTGGTCACCCTGCTGGTGGTCGTGGGCACGGCCAACCACTACTGGCTGGACGCGCTGGTGGCCACGGTGCTGCTGGGTGCCACCCTCGCCCTGGTACGGGTGCCGGGGACCGCGTGGCGGGTGCCGGTCCTCGGGGCGCGGGCGGTGCTGCGGTGAGGGCCACGCTGTTGGCCGTGCTGCTGTCGCTGGCCTCGTCGGCCGGGTACGCCCTGGCCGCGGTCGCCCAGTCGCGGCTGGCCGTGAGCGGCGGGGGCACCAGGGCGCTGCTCACCCGGCCGCTGTGGTGGTGGGCGGTGGGGCTGAACGCGGCCGGCGCGCTCACCCATGTCGCGGCGCTCCACTACGGGCCGCTCACCCTGGTCCAGCCGCTCGGTGCCCTGACGCTGGTCGCCGCGCTGCCGGTCGGGGCGTACTACGAGCGGCGGCGGGTGACCCGGGCGGAGTGGCGCGGTGCGCTGTGGACGCTGGGCGGGCTGCTCGGTCTCGTCGCGGTGGTGGGCCCGGCCACGCCGGGCGACGCGCTGTCGCTGCCGGAGGCGCTGGCGGTGGCCGCGGTGACGGCGGCGGGGATCGCCGCACTGGTGCGCCGCGGGGGCCGCGCCCTGGGGCTGGCGACGGCGGCGGGGATCTCGTCGGGCGTGGCGTCGGCGCTGACGCAGACGGTCACCGCGTCACTGGCGCGGGAACTGCCCGGCGGGCCGATGACCTGGTGGCAGACCGTGCTGATGGCGGTGCTGGTGGCGGTGTTCGCCACGGGCGGGCTCCTGCTGTCGCAGGCGGCGTTCCGGGGCGGGCTGGCGGCGCCGCTCGCGGTGGTGAACCTGGCGAACCCGGCGGCCGCGGCCGTCATCGGTGTCGCGCTGCTCGGGGAGACCTTCCGTGCGGGCCCGGTCGGCTGGCTGGTCGCGGCGGCCTCGGGGGCGGTGGCGGCGCGCGGGGTGCTCCTGCTGACGGCCGGTCACCCGGTCCCCCTGCCCGCGCCCCGCGCACCGGAGGCCGATCCCAGTCCGGTCACCCCTTGAGCAACTCCACGAGCACGGCGGCGTGGCTGCGGTCCGGCTCCTTGGAGGCGGTGAGCAGCGTGAGCGGCCCCTTCCGGGCGAGCTCGCGCAGCCGGTCGAGCGCCTCGGCCGCCTCCGGCTCGGCGAGCTCGGCCTCGTAACGCCGCCGGAACTCCTCGTACGCGTCGCCCTCCGCCGCGTGGTACCAGCGCCGCAGCTCGGTCGAGGGAGTGAGGGACTTGGGCCACTCGTCGACGTGCGCGTCCGCCTTGGCCAGGCCGCGCGGCCAGAGCCGGTCGACGAGGACCCGCACCCCGTCGCCGGGGTCGGCGGGATCGTAGATGCGGCGGACCGTGGGACGGCGGGCGGCTCGCGTCATACCTCCAGGTTAGGTCCGTCCCAAAAACGGCCGGGGATCGAGCACGGCAGGTGAGCGGGGCGGCGCGCCGCACCACTGTCGGAGGCCGGTGCGATGATCACCGGCACATCGACGCGAGGAGCACCATGGGCACCTGGGACATCGGCCCCTTCCAGAACGACACGGCTGCGGACTTCGCCCACACCCTGGACGAGACGGCCGAGGGCGAGCGCGAGAATCTTGTGCGTGCGACGCTGGCCCGCGCCGTCCGGTCCGGGGACTGCCTCGAGAGCCCGGAAGGGGATGAGGCCGTCGCTGCCGCGGCTCTCGTCGCGGCGCAGTGCCCGGGCGGTGAACCGGTCTGTGCGGTCTTCGGTCCCGACGAAGCCCTGCCGGTCTTCGCGGCCGACCTCCGGCCGTTCGCCGTGGAGGCCCTCGACCGGGTGGTGGCCGAGGGGTCCGAACTCGCCGAGCTCTGGGACGACACCCCGGAGGGTCCGAGGTGGCGTGAGGTGATCGGCCGCCTCCGCGATGTCCTCGACCCTCCGGTCCCACCGCAACAGGACACTCTCTTCGAGATCCAGGGGTGCAGAGATCCAGGGATGCCGGCTGCTCGATCGGTCACCGGTTCCGGCCGCTTCGGCGGCTGAGCACGTACCAGTCCGGCGAGTCCGGTTCGCCGTACTCGTAGTTCAGCTTCAGCCGGTCCCTCGTTCCTCCGACCGTCCACACGCCCGGCCAGCAGTCACCGGCGTCGACCTCGACGGTCTGGTTCCAGGGGTTGTCGTCCGGTTCGTACGTCCAGGTGCCCGTGTCCTCGCACCGCCGGCCCGAGGAGCCCCCGCCATCCGGTTCCCCCCAGGTCCGGGTGGCGACCGCGTGGCCCCGCTCGTCCAGCGACAAGGTGCCGCCGCGGCCGTCGTGCCAGGTGCCGACGAGGTCCGAACCGTGGACCCTTGGCGGGGTGTACTCCTCCCCGAGCCCGCTCGCGTAGGTTCCGGATCCGATGGCGCACACGACGGTCGCGCACAGCAGCCCGTGCCCGACGACCGCCCAGTACGGCCGTGGACGGGGCACGGCGCGGCGGGCCACCAGCGCCACGATCGTCAGACCCACCGCACCGCACAGCCACATCCGCAGCCAGGTTCCCGGACCGATGTCCGTCAGCAGCGCCACCACGAGCGCCGCCAGGGCCGCCCATGAGGCGGCTGCCGCGGGCACCCACCACCAGGCCTCCCTGCCCGTGACCCGGCGGCCGGCCCACGCAGCCCCCTGAAGCGTCGGCAGCACGGCGAACAGGGCGCCCATCAGGGCGACGGGGAAGCCGACGCAACAGATGAACGGCAGCATCAGCAGAGCGAGGCCGGGGCCGTCGGGCTGCCTCGGGGACTCCTGTGCCAACTCCACGAAGCCCCAGGCCGCGATCGCCGACGGCATCATCACCAGCACCGTCACCGAAGCGACCATGATGGCCCGTGCGTCCCACAGGCCCCCCGGCCCTTCGGCCTCTTGCGCCCACGGCCGGCCCGGCCTGCTCTCCCAGCCGTTCATCGCCTCACCCCCCACACCGGGATCATCTCCCAGAGGCGTCCGGCGCCTGCTGCCGGGGCGTGAGCAGCAGTTGCGGAACGGGCCTCAGTTGGCGGGGACGGGCCGGGCCGCTCGGGCGAGTTCGCGGCGCGCTTTCGTGAAGGGGCGGGGACGGTCCAGGGCGAGGACGGCCGTGGTGGCGCCGTCGCCCCGTTCGTACCGGGCCAGGAAGCCGCCGCCGTCGGTGGCCCCCTCGGTGATACGGACGGTGTCGCCGTCCCTCCGCCGGCCGGCGAACTGGATGCGCGACCCGTACTGGTCGGACCAGAAGTAGGGAAGCGGCCGCGCGGTGGCCACGGTCCGGCCGGCGAGCAGGTTGCGTACGGCGACGGCGGGCTGTTCCGTGGCGCTGGTCCAGTGTTCTGCGCGCAGCCCGCCGACGCGTGCGACATCGCCGACGGCCACGACCTGCGGCAGTAAGGTGACGCACCCGTCGTCGCAGCGGACGCCGTCGCCGAGGGCGAGGGTGGAGCCGGCGAGCCAGGCGGTGCGGGGCACGGCTCCGATGCCGACGACGACCACGTCGGCGGGGAGCACGCGGCCGTCGGCCAACTCGACGGCGCAGACCCGGTGGCCGCCGCGGTCGCCGCGCAGGGCCGCCACCGACGCGCCGGTGATGAGCCGCGTCCCGCCCCGGGTGTGCAGGGCGGCGCACACCGCGGCCATTTCGGGGCCGAGTTGGGGGACGAGCGGGAGCTCGGCGGCTTCGACGACGGTGACGTCATGGCCGAGCGCGGCGCACGAGGAAGCCGTCTCGGCACCGATGAAGCCTCCTCCGACGACGACGACCCGGCGCGGTCCGCCGGTCAGGTCGGTGCGCAGGGCGCGGGCGTCGTCGAGCGTGCGGAGGGTGTGGACGCCGCCGATTCCGGGGGAGCCGGGCAGACGGCGGGCCCAGGCGCCGGTCGCGATGACGACACCGTCGGTGGGGACGGTGCACCCGCCGTCCAGGAGCACGGAGCGGCCGCGCGGGTCGAGGCCCCGGGCCCGGGTGCCGAGCAGCCACTCGGCGGCCAGGTCGTCGTCCTCCTCGGGGTCGGTGAGGGCGAGTGCGTCCTCGCTGAAGGCACCGGTGAGGAACTCCTTGGAGAGGGGCGGGCGGTCGTAGGGGCGGTGCGGTTCCTCGCCCACGATCACGAGGCGTCCGTCGAACCCCTGGGCGCGCAGCTCGCGGGCCGCGTACAGGCCGGCGAGCGACGCGCCGACCACGGTCACGGTCTTCATGCCGCGGTGCCCTCCTCGGCGGCCGGTCGGACGTGGATGACACCGTCGGTGACGACCACCTGGTGGGTGCGGACGGGGCGGCGGGCGGGCAGGCAGGTCGGCTGTCCGGTGCGCAGATCGAATGAGGCGGCGTGGAGCGGGCATTCGACCAGGCAGCCTTCCAGCCATCCCTCGGAGAGGGAGGCGTCCTGGTGGGTGCAGGTGTCGTCGATGGCGTACAGCTCGCCGTCGGCGTTGAACACCGCGATGGGCGGGGTGGTGTCGGCACGGATGGATTCACCCGCGGGGAGGTCTTCGAGGCGGCAGACGGGAATCACGGGCCCCCCTCTTGGTCCAGGATTCTAGGACTCTTGGCTAAGATGACGTTGCACATGGCGCATGAGGGCGCGCTATTCGCAACAGAATCCGGTCGGGGTCCCTGCCCCGTCAAGGGCTTCCCGAAGATGCGGCCCGAACCGGCCGCAAGGTGGTGAGAGTTGAGCTATGACCCGCAACCAGACAGCGGCTGACCAGATCGACGAGGCGCGGGACCGGACACCCAAGGGCGCGGCGGGCGCCATCCAGTCGGTGGATCGTGCGGTGAGTGTGCTGGAGATCCTCGCCCGGCACGGTGAGGCGGGCGTCACCGACATCGCCGACGAGCTCGACGTCCACAAGTCGACGGCCTTCCGGTTGCTGGGCGTGCTGGAGAACCGGGGCCTGGTCAGCCAGACGCAGGACCGCGGCAAGTACTTCCTGGGGGCCGGCGTACTGCGGCTGGCGGGGGCGGCGGCGGTGCGGCTGGACATCTCCCAGGAGGGTGCGCCGGTCTGCCGGGAACTCGCCGACGAGTTGGGCGAGACCGTCAACATCGCGGTGCTGGACGACGACGCGGCCGTCAACATCATGCAGGCGCGCGGCCCCGCGTCCGTGACGGCGCAGAACTGGCTGGGCAGACGCACCCCGCTGCACGCCACTTCCAGCGGCAAAGTGCTGCTCGCACACGTGCCGGTCACCCTGCGGGAAGGGCTGCTGGCGCGGGCGCTGCCGAGGTTCACCGAGCACACGGTGACCAGCGCCGGGATGCTGCGCGGCGAGCTGGAGTCGGTGGTCGCGCAAGGGTTCGCCCTGGCGGCTCAGGAGCTGGAGCTGGGGCTGAACGCGGTCGCCGCGCCGGTGCGCGCCCACGACGGCAAGGTGATCGGCGCGCTGAGCGTGTCGGGACCGGCCTACCGCCTGGAGCGTGACCGGCTGCCGGAGCTGGCGCGGCGTACGGTCGCGGCGGCGAACGAGTTGTCGCGGCGGATGGGGTACGGCATCTGACGGACCGGCCGCCCGAGCCGACGCGCGGCGTACGGTCCCGGCGCCGCGGACGAACCGGCACGCGGCACGGTCCCGAATCCCCCGGTGAACCGGCACGGTCCCGGATCCCCCGGCGAATCGGCACGCGGCACGGACGCCCGGCGACCCGGCGCGCGGCACGCGGGACTCGGCTCGGTCACGGCCCGCTGCGGAGCTGTTCGGGCGCGCAGGGCAAGGCATCTGACGGGCCGACGGCGGGAGGGCCCGGAGACGGGGTCGCCGGACGCCTGGCCCCGCTTCGCCGTGTGCTGGGGGGGGTTCCTGTTCCCGCGATGGATTCACGGGGTGTTGCCCCCACCTCTTGACGCAACTTCTCGGCGTTCCCAGTATGTTCCTCGACGCGCAACCCATAGTGCAGTGCGCAACAGCAGAGGAGTCTGTCGTGCCACATGAGGTCCGTGCCGTCGTCGCCGTGAAGAAGGGCGCCCCCACCGAGGTGCAGACGATCGTGGTGCCCGATCCGGGCCCCGGCGAAGTGCTCGTCTCCGTCCAGGCCTGCGGGGTCTGCCACACGGATCTGCACTATCGGGAGGGCGCCATCAACGACGGCTTCCCCTTCCTCCTCGGCCACGAGGCGGCCGGGACCGTCGAGGCCGTGGGTGACGGGGTGGCTTGTCTGTCCCCCGGCGACTACGTCGTCATCGCGTGGCGCGCTCCGTGCGGGGACTGCCGGTCCTGCCGCCGCGGCCGCCCCTGGTACTGCTTCGACTCCCTGAACGCCGCCCAGCCCATGACCCTGTTGGACGGCACTCCCCTCTCCCCCGCCCTCGGCATCGGGGCGTTCGCCGAGAAGACGCTGGTCGCGGCCGGGCAGGCGGTGAAGATCGATCCCGCGGCCCGGCCCGAAGCGGCGGGACTCATCGGCTGCGGGGTGATGGCGGGGTACGGGGCCGCCGTGAACACCGGCGGCGTCGGCCGGGGCGACACCGTCGCCGTCATCGGCTGCGGCGGCGTCGGCAACGCCGCTGTCGCGGGCGCCTCGTTGGCCGGCGCCCGGCGCGTGATCGCCGTGGACATCGACGACAGGAAGCTGGACGCCGCCACCCGCTTCGGCGCGACGCACACCGTCAACTCCCGTGGGACGGACCCGGTCGAGGCGGTGCGCGAGCTGACCGGCGGGTTCGGGGTGGACGTGGCGATCGACGCGGTCGGGCGGCCCGAGACGTACCAGCAGGCCTTCTTCATGCGCGACCACGCGGGGCTGCTGGTGCAGGTCGGCGTGCCGGACCCGGACATGCGGCTGGAGCTGCCGCTGATCGACCTGTTCTCACGGGGCGGCGCCCTGAAGTCGTCCTGGTACGGGGACTGTCTGCCGAGCCGGGACTTCCCGATCCTCATCGACCAGTACCTGAGCGGCCGGCTGGACCTCGGCGCGTTCGTCACGGAGAAGATCGCCCTGGAGGAGGTCGAGAGCGCGTTCGCGAAGATGCGCCGGGGCGAGGTCCTTCGCTCCGTGGTCATGCTGTGAGCACGCTCCGGGCCCAACGGGTGGTCACGTCGGGCACGTTCAGCCTCGACGGCGAGACCTTCGACGTCGACAACAACGTATGGCTCGTCGGGGACGACGAGGAGGTGCTGATCGTCGACGCCGCCCATGCCCCCCGAACCATCGCGGCGGCCGTCGCGGGCCGCCGGGTCACCGCCATCGTGTGCACCCACGGCCACGACGACCACATCGGCGCGGCGCCCGCTCTCGCCGAGGCCACCGGGGCGCCCGTCCTGCTGCACCCCGCCGACCGTGGACTGTGGGACACCGCCCACCCCGGCCGCGCACCGGACGGCGACCTGCGCGACGGTCAGCGGCTGCTGGTCGCCGGGGTCGCGGCGCGGGTGCTGCACACGCCCGGCCACACCTGGGGCAGCTGCGTGGTTCACGTGCCGTTCCTGGACGCGGTGTTCACGGGCGACACCCTCTTCCACGGCGGCCCGGGAGCGACCGGTCGCTCGTACTCGGACCGGCCCGCCCTCGTGACCTCGATACGGCAGCGGCTGCTCCCCCTGCCGGGCGCCACCGTGGTGCACACCGGGCACGGCCAGGACACGACGATCGGCGCCGAGCGGCCCCACGTACCGGCCGACCTCTGAACCCTGACTCCAGGAGGGGCATGTCCCGCACGTCCGAACCCACCAACCGCCGTGTCGTGGTCATCGGCGCCGGCATCGTCGGCTGCTCCCTCGCCGACGAACTGACCGCCCGCGGCTGGACCGACGTCACCGTTCTCGAACAGGGCCCGCTCCCCGCCCCCGGCGGCTCCACCTCCCACGCGCCCGGGCTCGTCTTCCGGACCAACCCGTCGAAGACGCTCACCGAGTTCGCCACCTACACCGCCGAGAAGTTCCGCGCCCTGGAGGCCGACGGGCAGTCCTGCTTCAACCCCGTCGGCGGGCTGGAGGTGGCCACCACCGAGGAGCGCCTCGCCGAACTGCACCGCCGGGCCGGATACGCCGCCTCCTGGGGCGTACGCGGTGAGGTGGTCCCGCCGTCCCGCTGCAAGGAGCTGTGGCCGCTCCTCGACGAGACCAAGGTCCTCGGCGGTTTCCACACCCCCGACGACGGGCTCGCCCGCGCCGTCCTCGCCTGCCGGGCCCAGATGGCCCGTGCCGAAGCGCGCGGCGCCCGGTTCCTGGAGCGGCACACCGTCACCGGCATCGAGCGGGAGAACGGCCGCGTGACCGGTGTCGTGACCGACCGGGGCACCTTCCCCGCCGACCACGTCGTCTCGGCCGCCGGTTTCTGGGGCCCGGTCGTCGGCCGCATGGCCGGGGTGGACGTCCCGCTGCTGCCCCTCGCCCACCAGTACGCCAGGACCGGGCCGCTGCCGGAACTGGCCGGCGCGACCGCCGAGGCGTCCCGGCCCATCCTCCGCTTCCAGGACCGTGACCTGTACTTCCGCGAGCACACCGACCGCATCGGCATCGGAAGCTACGCACACCGGCCGCTGCCCGTCGATCCGTTCGCCGTCCCGTCGTACGACGAGGCGCCCGTCATGCCCTCGTCCTGCCCCTTCACGCCCGAGGACTTCGCGCCGAGCTGGAAGGACTGCGCCTGGCTGCTGCCCGCACTGGGGAAGGCGGAGGTGGAGGAGGGCTTCAACGGGGTCTTCTCGTTCACGCCCGACGGGATGCCCGTCCTCGGCGAGTCCCGCACGCTGCGCGGCTTCTGGCTCGCCGAGGCGGTCTGGGTGACGCATTCGGCGGGTGTCGCGAAGGCGGTCGCCGAGTGGATGGTCGACGGCCGCGCGTCGATCGACCTGCACGAGTGCGACCTCACCCGCTTCGAGGACGCCCAGCGCTCGCCCGCGTACGTCCGTGAACGCGGCTCACAGCAATTCGTCGAGGTGTACGACGTCATGCACCCCCTCCAGCCCATGGAGCAACCGCGCCCGTTGCGGGTCAGCCCCTTCTACGCCCGGCAATGCGAACTGGGCGCGTACTTCCTGGAGGGTGGCGGGTGGGAGCGGCCGCACTGGTACGAGGCGAACGCCCCGCTCACCGAGGGCCTGGACCTGCCGGAGCGGGACGCCTGGTCGGCCCGCCACTGGTCGCCGATCGCCGCCGCCGAGGCCCGGGCGACCCGCGAGAAGGTCGCGCTGTACGACATGACCCCACTGCGCCGGCTGGAGGTCAACGGCCCCGGCGCCCTCGCCTTCCTCCAGCGCATGACGACCAACAACCTCGCCAGGAAGCCGGGGGCCGTCACCTACACCCTGCTCCTGGACGAGCGCGGCGGCATCCGCTCCGACCTCACGGTGGCGCGGCTCGCGGAGGACCGGTTCCAGATCGGCGCCAACAGCCGCGCCGACGAGGACTGGCTGCTGCGGCACGCCCCGGACGGCGTCCAGATCCGCGACATCACCTCCGGGACGTGCTGCATCGGCGTGTGGGGGCCGCTCGCCCGCGCCCTGGTCCAGCCGCTGACCGGTGACGACTTCTCGCACAAGGGCTTCGGCTACTTCCGGGCCAGGCAGACGTACCTCGGGCACGTCCCGGTGACGGCGATGCGGCTGAGTTACGTCGGTGAGCTCGGCTGGGAGCTGTACACCAGCGCCGACCTGGGGCTGCGGCTCTGGGACACGCTGTGGGAGGCCGGCCGGGAACACGGTGTCATCGCCGCCGGGCGGTCCGCCTTCAACAGCCTGCGACTGGAGAAGGGCTACCGGTCGTGGGGCCAGGACATGACCGACGAGCACACCCCGTACGAGGCGGGTGTCGGCTTCGCCGTCCGGATGGACAAGGGGGACTTCGTCGGCCGCGAGGCTCTGCGGGAGGCGGGCGAACCGGAACGCAGGCTCACCGCCCTGCTGCTGGACGACCCCGCCGCCGTCGTGCTCGGCAAGGAGCCGGTGTACGTGGACCGGGCGCCCGCCGGCTACGTGACGAGCGCCGCGTACGGCTGCACGCTGGGCCGCTGCGTCGCGTACGCGTGGCTGCCGCCGCTGGCCACGGGCACCGCCGTGCACGTCGGGTACTTCGACCGGAAGGTGGCGGCGACGGTCGCCGACGAGCCCCTGTTCGACCCGGAGATGAGCCGTATCCGCCGCTAGGGCCTCTCGTTCGGATCTTGCTGGGCTCGTGACGCCTGGACACCGCACCTCGCGGCGTTGTCGTCGGTCGCCAATGCTCCGCAGTGGCTCCCTCCTCCGCCTTGCGATGCACGGCACCAGACGCCACTCCCTGATCCAGCCTGATCCAAACGAAAG
>NZ_JBEPEL010000040.1:0-60027 GCF_040300825.1 Streptomyces sp. NPDC000229 | reverse complement strand
GCGGACGGTAGCCTGCCGGGGGTCCGGGGTCGTCCCCGGATCCGAACCCGTACCGCATCCGTACGATGGGGCCGGCCACCCCCGTGCACCGCGCCGCGAACGTCGGCGCCTGCGGCCCAGAACCGTACGCGCCAGGATCATCGCCCTGCTGATGGTGCCCGTCGTGTCCCTCCTCGCCCTGTGGGGCTTCGCCACCGTCACCACCGCCCAGGACGTGGCCCGGCTGCGCGAACTGCACCGCGTGGACGAGCGGATACGCGGCCCGGTGGCCGCCGCCGTCACATCCCTCCAGGCCGAACGCCGCGCCGCCGTACGCCAGGTCGCCGCACCCGGCGCCGGTACCGCAACGGGGCTGTCCGGGACCGCCGCCGAACTCCAGCAGCAGGCCCGGCGCACGGACGCCGCCGTCGCGACGCTCCTCCTGGACGACGGGCACACCGTCGCGGACGGAGGCGACCTGCCGCCGGAACTGTCCGGCCGCATACGTGAGTTCACCGACCAGGTACAGCGGCTGTCCGCCCTCCGCTCGGCCGCCCTCGACCGCAAGGCCCAGTGGGACACCGTCTACGCGCGGTACACGTCCGCCATCACGGCGGGCTTCGACGTGAGCGGTGCCCTGACCGGCATCCAGGGCGCCCACAACGGTTCCCACGCACGCGTGCTCCTGGAACTGTCCCGCGCCGGCGAGATGCTCGCCCGTGAGGACGCCCTCCTGACCTCCGCCCACCTCACGAAGGATTTCGCCCACCAGCGTCTGCGGCTGTTCACCGGCGCCGTGGAGACCCGCCGCACCCTGCTCCGGTCCGCCACCGCCGACCTGCTCCGCCCCGACCACGACGCCTGGCACCGGCTCTCCGCGCAGAACGCGTACCGGCGGATCACGGCGGCCGAGAACCGGATCGTCACCGCCCCCGCAGGGCGCCGGGCGGCCACCGTCGTGCCCGCCACAGCCTGGGAGCGTGACCACACCGCCGTACGTGACGCACTGGCCGCCCTGGAGACCGACGCCCGCCGAAGCGCCGCCGACCGCGCCGAGCCCTTCGCGGGAGGCGTCCTGACGGCCGCCGGAGCGGCCGTCCTCCTCGGCCTCGCCGCCGTCGCCGCCTCCCTCGTCATCTCCGTACGCATCGGGCGCGCCCTCGTCGTCGAACTGGTCACGCTCCGCAACACCGCCCTGGAGATCGCCCGCCACAAACTCCCGCACGCCATGCGGCGACTGCGCGCGGGCGACGAGCTCGACATCCACGCGGAAGCCCCACCGGGGCGGCCCGCCCAGGACGAGATCGGACACGTCGGCGAGGCACTCGGCACCGTGCACCGGGCCGCGCTCAGCGCCGCCGTCGAACGCGCAGAGCTCAGCCGGGGCATCTCCGGGGTCTTCGTCAACCTCGCCCGGCGCAGCCAGGTCCTGGTCCACCGGCAGCTGAACCTCCTGGACAGCATGGAGCGCCGAGTGGACGACCCGGCCGAACTCGGCGACCTCTTCCGCCTCGACCATCTGACGACCCGGATGCGGAGACACGCCGAGAGCCTCATCATCCTCTCGGGCGCCGCGCCCGGCCGTGCCTGGCGGACGCCCGTGCCGCTGACCAACGTCGTAAGGGCGGCGGTTTCCGAAATCGAGGACTACGCGCGCGTGGAGGTGCGGCAGCTGCCGGAGACGGCGGTCATCGGCGCCGCCGTCGCCGACCTCACCCACCTGCTCGCCGAACTCGTCGAGAACGCCGCCCAGTTCTCCCCGCCCCACACCAAGGTCCGTGTCACCGGCGAACCGGTCGGCAACGGCTACGCCCTGGAGATCGAGGACCGGGGTCTGGGCATGGGCAAGGAGGCTCTGGAACAGGCCAACCGCCGCATCGAGCACTCCGAGGCGCTGGACCTCTTCGACAGCGATCGCCTCGGTCTGTTCGTGGTCAGCAGACTCTCCGCACGCCATGACATCAAGGTCCATCTGCGCACCTCCCCGTACGGGGGCACGACAGCCGTCGTTCTGCTGCCCACCGCTCTGCTGCACACCGCCCTTTCTCCCGGCCGCCCGGAGGTCCCGGCCGCACCCACGCCCGCGCCGCCACCCCCGCACGACAGGGCCGCACCCGCCCCCGTGCCCGCACACCGCGCGGCGACGCTCCCCACCCACCCCGAAGAGCCCCAGCCGGCCGCCGTCACCACGCTGCGCCCGCCGCCCAGCCCCACCCCCAGCCCCCCGAGCACGCCGCAGCCCCGTGGAGAGTCCCTCGGCGGCGCCTCGGATGGCGATCCAGGAGGCCTGCCCCGCCGCGTACGCCAGGCGCACCTCGTCCCGCAGCTGCGCGAGGCTCCCGCGGCCCACCGGACCCTCGACGCCGACCCGCACCCGCACCCGCACCCGGACCAGGACCAGGACTTGCACTCGGGCACGAACGTCCCCGACGGACGCACGCCCGAACTGGTCAGGGCCCGCATGACGGCCTACCGCGACGGCTGGGCCCGTGGCGTCGCCGGGCCCGGTACCACCCCTGCCCCGGGCACCCGTCCCCGTACCCGCACCCTCCAAGGAGACGAAGGATGATCGAGCACGAGGGGATCGCCCCCCGCTGCGCGTCCGGCGAAATGGACTGGCTCCTGGACGACCTCGCCTCTCGCGTACGCGATGTACGGCACGCCGTCGTCCTCTCCAACGACGGCCTCGCCGTGGGGGCCTCCAGTGCGCTCACCCGTGAGGACGCCGAACACCTCGCCGCCGTCGCCTCGGGGTTCCACAGCCTCGCCAAGGGCGCGGGCCGGCACTTCCACGCCGGCGGCGTACGCCAGACGATGGTCGAGATGGACGACGCGTTCCTGTTCGTGGCCGCGGCCGGGGACGGCTCGTGTCTGGCCGTACTGAGTGCGGCGAGTGCCGACATCGGCCTGATCGCGTACGAGATGGCCCGCCTCGTCAAACGCGTCGGTGAGCACCTGCGCACTGCGCCTCGTGTCGTCGCCACCCCGCCCGCCACCGGCTGACCGGGGACGCACCATGACCGAGGACAGCGGCACCGGGGCGTACGTGGGCGCCCACTGGTACGACGCCGACGCCGGGCCCCTCGTCCGCCCGTACGCGATGACCGGAGGCCGCACCAAGCCCGGTCCGAACAACGTACGGTTCGATCTCATCGCTCTCGTCGTCGTCGACGACAGCCCGCCCGGAACCGCCGAAGAGGCCCTCCTGGGCCCCGAACACCGCGCCCTGCTCTCCCTGTGCCGTTCCGAGACCCAGTCCGTGGCCGAACTGGCCGCCGACGCGGATCTGCCCGTCGGTGTCGTGCGCGTCCTCCTCGGTGACCTCCTCGAAGCCGGGTACGTAGGGGTCAGCCGTCCCGTACCGCCCGCGCAGCTGCCCGACGAAAGGATCCTGCGAGAGGTGATCGACGGTCTCAGGGCCCTCTAGGCACCGTTGCGCCAGCCGCTCTCAGGGCTCCGGGCTCATCTGGAGGAACCAGTCCCGTGCGGCGTCCGCGGCCTGCTCCAGCGTTCCCGGCTCCTCGAAGAGGTGGGTGGCTCCCGGAATCACACGGAGTTCGCACGGGGCGGTCAGCTGCCGCGCCGCCTCCTCGTTCAGCCGCAGCACGTCGTGGTCACGACCGCCGACCACCAGCAGTACCGGCGCCCGTACGCCGGCGAGGGCGGCGCCCGCGAGATCCGGGCGACCGCCGCGCGAGACCACGGCACGCACCTCCTCCGCCCTCTCGGCGGCCGCCACGAGCGCCGCGGCGGCGCCCGTACTGGCACCGAACAGCCCCACCGGGAGGCCACCGGTGTCCCGCCGGCCGCGCAGCCAGTCCACCGCCGCCGTCATACGGCGTCCCAGCAGCGGGATGTCGAACCGGAGCTCGGCGGTGACCATGTCCACGCGCTCCTCGGCCGCGGTGAGGAGGTCCATGAGCAGGGTGCCCAGTCCCGCCTCCCGCAAGGCCCCGGCCACCGCGCGGTTGCGGGGGCTGTGCCGCGAGCTGCCGCTGCCGTGGGCGAACGCCACCACACCCCGCGCATCACGGGGCAGGGCCAGATCTCCGGCCAGCGTGACCTCACCAGCGGCAATGGAGACCGCCTCCGACGCCAATGCCATGGGGTCCACCTCCCGTGCCGGGTCCTGCCCCGCACCGCAGGGATCCGGGAACCTCGTCACCACTGCCCGTACGGTCGGACCATCGGGTACCCATGACCTTGGGACGGATGCCCGGCACCGGGTGCGCTGGGCCGGATGCCCCCGGACGCCCCGATCCGGCGAGGAAGGAGGCCCGGATGGAGCGGACGCCGCAGGACGGCCAGGCACTGGAGATCGCCGTACTCGTCGGACTGCAGGCCGCCGGTAAGTCCACCTTCTACGAGCGGTACCTCGCCGGCAGCCATGTAAGGGTGAGCAAGGACCTCTTCCCCCGCGCCGCCCGCAACAAGCAGCAACGGCAGATGCGCCTGGTCGAGGCGGCGCTCTCCGCCGGACGGCCGGTCGCGGTCGACAACACCAACCCGTCGCCGGAGGAGTGGCGCCCCCTGGTGGCCGCGGGCCGCGCCCATGGCGCGACGGTGACGGCCTATTGGTTCCCTCCGGACACAGCTGGCTCCCTGCGGCGCAATGCCGCACGGGAGGGGCGGGACCGCGTCCCTGACGTCGGCATCCACGCCACCCACGGGCGGCTGCGCAAGCCCTCCCTCTCGGACGGGTTCGACAGCGTGCTGGAAGTGCGGCTGGACGGCCACGGCGGATTCGCCGTCGGGCCCTCCCTCTCCCCCCGCCCGACCTGACCCCCGCACCGCGTGGCGGTTGCCCCGCCATGTCAGAAGCGCGCACTCAAGTGGACATCCCAAGGGGCCAGAACAGTCACATCACTCAAAAAGCGATCACATCGCCCGGGCCGGGCACCCTGGTTGCCATACTGCTGGCCTCACCCAGAACGTCTGTACTGGTCCTTGTACTGGTGCCGGCCTGTCTGCCGACCCCGAGCCCACTCCTGAGAGGAGTGATCGATGGCCTCCGAGCGGTCCGACACCACCGCCCTCGCCCTCAAGATCCTGGTCGCCGGTGGCTTCGGGGTCGGCAAGACGACCCTGGTGGGCGCGGTCAGCGAAATCCGGCCCCTGCGTACCGAGGAACAGCTCAGCCAGGCCGGTCAACTGGTCGACGACACCGGGGGAGTGGACCAGAAGACCACCACCACCGTCGCCATGGACTTCGGCCGCATCACCATCCGTTCCGGGCTGTCGCTCTATCTCTTCGGTACACCGGGACAGGACCGGTTCTGGTTCCTGTGGGACGAACTGTCCCAAGGAGCCCTGGGCGCCGTCGTCCTCGCCGACACACGGCGCCTGGACGCGTGCTTCCCGGCGGTCGACTACTTCGAGCACCGCCACATCCCGTTCGTCGTCGCCGTGAACTGCTTCCCCGGGGCCCGGGCCCATGGCGCCCACGAGGTGTCGCGCGCACTCGACCTCGACCGCGGCACACCGGTCGTCCTGTGCGACGCGCGCGACCGGGACTCCGGCAAGGAAGTCCTGATACGCCTTGTCGAACACGCGGGGCGCGTGCACACCGCCCGGCTGGTCGACTCGATCTCCTAGGGTCCGGCGCGGGGAAAGCCGCCCGCGCCCTGGCCAGGGCCGGTCCGCCGCGGGCCGCGACGTCCTGCTCACCCCATCCACCGGTGATGCAACGGTGATGCACCGGCGATCCACCGGGGCTTTCCGCCTGCGAGCGGTGCCCTTCCGCGGTCGCACGCCCCTCCGGGATGCTTGCCCTGCTCACGTCAGTGCGTAAGGCTTACGAGGCAGCGGGGAACGTGGGAAACGGGGAGGACCGGACATGGCTCTGGACAAAGGACTCGACTGGCTCCTGGACGACCTGACGAAACGGGTCGAATACATACGGCACGCCTTGGTGCTGTCCAACGACGGCCTGGTCACCGCCGCGAGCGCCGGGCTGGCACGGGAGGACGCGGAGCACCTCGCCGCCGTTTCCTCCGGGCTGCACAGTCTCGCCCGCGGATCCGGCCGGCACTTCGGCGTGGGCAGGGCCCGCCAGACGATGGTGGAGTTCGACGACGCGATGCTCTTCGTCACCGCGGCGGGTGAGGGCAGCTGCCTGTGCGTACTCAGCGCGGCGGAGGCCGATGTCGGCCAGGTCGCCTACGAGATGACGCTCCTCGTCAACCGGGTCGGTGAGCATCTCGCGGTCGCAGCCCGACAACCCGGCGGCGGGGCACTCACCGACCGCTGACGGGTGCCGACCAGCGGTGACACCGCGTCCGGTCGAGGTTTTCCACAGGCCGGACGCGAGCGGCCCCGACCGCGCTACCTTCGTGACGCAACGTAATCGATTCTCACGGGGGAAGTCGCCATGACGGTCAAGGACGCAGTCACCGCGCACACCGTTGCCTACGGGCGCGCCGCGCAGCAACTGGAGCTGAGGAGGAACGAGTTCGAGCTCGCCGTCCAACTGGGCCACGTGCGGACCGTGCCCGGTGTCAACGGCGGGCGGCGCCGGGTGGCCACGGAGGAGATCGAGCGGCTGCGTGCCGCGCCGGACTTCCCGACCGGTCTGCGGGAGCGCGTGCGTACCGTCGGCACGACGAGCGCGGCCGAGCTCGCCTCGATCACCGGCGACCGCTTCACCAAGCTGGCCAGAACGGGGCACTTCAGCCCGGTCACCTTCTACCTCAACCGCTATCGGGCCGTCGTGTGGCTCTATGCAGCGGGCGAGGTCCAGGAGTTCGCCGACCGGCATCCCGACCTGCTCACCGGCAGACTGCCGGCTGCGGTGCGAGCCAAGCTGGACAGGGGCGAGGACGTCCGCCCACGCAACTGGCGCGCACGACGTCTCGGCCTTCTGCTGCGCCAGGCCGAGGACCCCTGGGCGGCCGCGGCCGCCATCGCGTCGCTCCTCTCGGCGGTCCATGTGGCGGAGGTGGTCGGTGATCCGGACGAACGGGCGTACCTCGACCGGCTCCGGCCCGAGCCGCCGAGCGCGCGGCCGGAGTCCCTCGCCGCCCGGGACATCGTCGACCGGCTCCTGCTGGCGAACGACCCGGACGAGATCCTCTGGCACCGCATGAGCCTGGCACACACTCTGGACGAGGCACGGGCGCATCGGCCCGCTCCCCGCTCGGACGACACCGGCCACCGCCTGCCGCCGCCGAAGCATGGGCCCGGCCGTACCGGGCTGCTCACCCGGCTCCGGCTCGGCCGGCGCAGGACGATCCGTGCCGGCCAAGCCCTCTGACAACTGCTCAGCGTGCCTACGGGGAACCGGGTGCGATCTGCCTGATCAATACGCCGAGCCCTGAGCACCGCCGCGGGGCAGCACGGTCGACAGCACGGCGGGCAGGGGGTGCCAGTCGGCCGACACGATGCTGGCGTGTCGTCCGGCCAGCAGGGCGACCCGCTCCCTGGCCTGTGCCTCGGTCGGGTGGGTGCCGTCGATGGCGGGCGCCACATTGTGCGCGTCCGTCATCACCACCAGGTAGTGACGACTGTTGTACCAGCCGGTGTCGATGGAGCCGCCTGCATAGGCGGAGGCGTCGCCGTCGAAGACGACGAACCAGGGGCGTATCCCGGGGTCCGCGTACCGGGTGCGGGGATCTCCCGCGGCGGCACGGTGCACCGCGGGGAACGCGGCCGCCTCCCGCAGTCGACCCGCTGCCGCCAGGTTCCGCAGATGCGTGGCGTACTCGCGGTCGGTCCACAGGGTGTCCATCGGGTTGTCCTGCTCGACGGTGCCCGGGATGAGTTCAACGACGAACTTCCCGGCCAGTGCCGAACGCATGGGCCAGCCGTCCGTCCGCACGGCTGTGTCGAGGTCCGCATGTCGGCCGGCCAGATCGGCCGGACGGAACAGGGCATCGCCGAGCCGGGCGGCCAGCAGTGCGTCCAGCGCCGCCGGGCCCCGACCGTTCTTCGCCTGGAAACCGTCCTTCAACTCGATCTTCAGCAGGATGGGCCGATGCCCCGGATGGGCGTCGTGCCACGCCCGGATGTCCGCCAGACACCCGCCCAGGTCCTGGTTCCTGGGCTTGGAGCGCAGCTCACCCGCGTGCGCGGCGTTCACGCAGTTGTTGTCGTTACCGAGGGGGTTGCTGTGCGAAACGCGCCACGATCTGCCGAACGCGTTCGTCCACACGTCGATCTCCAGCATCCCCGCACCCGAGTCCAACGCGTCGGCGAAGTAGGGATACGTGGTTTTCTCGTACGCGTTGTGGACACCCACCCCGGTGGAGTCGGAGTAGGCCAACTGCCCGGGATCGGCCGACGCCGCATCGGCGGAGCGGGCCTCGCCCGGGGCGGCCCCGAGGGAGAGCGCCCCGGCCAGTACGGCGGACGCGGCTGTCATCGCGGTACGCGACACCTTCATCGTGAGCCCCTGTCTCCCTGTCGGAGTCCATCAAGTCGAGCGAAGCGTAGGGGAGTTGGGTGAATGTAGGGAGACCTGGTGGCTGCGTGAACAGAAACGGAGAGCGCTTCTCAGTGACTCCGTGGCCCCGTGCCCGGTGGAAGGACGTCGGTCACCCGTGGGTGACAAGCCGAGCCCCCCGGCCAGGCAAACCGGAGCGCCCGCACCCCTACCCGTCGTCCAGGCCGACGGGCCCGGCACGTGGCACCGTCGTTCCGCCCGGCGGGGCCCGGCACGTGGCACCGTCGTTCCGCCCTGCGTGGCCCGGCACGTGGCACCGTCGCTCCGCCCGGCGGGGCCCCGCACGGAGCACCGTCGTTCCGTCGGCGGGCCCGGCACGCGGCGGGGGCGGTGGCTGCCGGTAGCCCGCCGAGAAGGGCGCCGCGCTCCGGTGCGGGTAGCCGTGCGCGTGCGCTGCGGGCGTTGGGCGTGCACCATGGCCGCATGCTGCTGGCCCGACTCGCGGAGGTCTCCCACCAGGTCGCCGCCACCTCCGCGCGCTCCCGCAAGATCGCCGCACTGGCCGGTCTGTTCTCCGCGACCTCCCCCGAGGAGGCCCCGCTGGTCATCGCGTACCTCGCGGGGCGGCTCCCGCAGGGGCGGATCGGTGTCGGCTGGAGCACCCTCAAGGAGCCCGTCCCGCCCGCCGCTGCGGCCACGCTCACCGTCGCCGCCACCGACGCCGCCCTGACCGCACTCGCGCAGGTCGCCGGCCCGGGCTCGCAGGCGGAGCGACGGCGGATGGTGAGGGAGCTGATGGGCGCTGCCACCGCGGCCGAGCAGCAGTTCCTCCTGCGGCTCCTGACCGGCGAGGTCCGGCAGGGTGCACTGGACGCCATCGCCCTCGAAGGCGTCGCCAAGGCAGCAGAGGCGCCCGCCGCCGACGTACGGCGGGCCGTGATGCTCGAGGGGTCACTGCCCCGGGTGGCTCAGGTACTGCTCGCAGAGGGGCCGGCCGCGCTGGAGCGGTTCCAGCTGCGCGTCGGCAGTCCCGTGCATCCGATGCTGGCCCACACCGCCAAAAGCGTGACCGAGGCCATCGCCGCGCTCGGCCCCTGTGTCGTGGAGGAGAAGCTCGACGGGATCCGCGTCCAGGTGCACCGCGCCGGCGACGACGTCCGCCTCTACACCCGGTCGCTCGACGACATCACCGACCGGCTGCCGGAGATCACGGCGGCGGCGCGTGAGCTGTCGGGGGATCAGTTTGTCCTGGACGGCGAGGTGATCGCCCTGGACACCGCCGGCCGCCCCGTACCGTTCCAGGACATCGCATCCCGCGTCGGATCCCGCATCGACGTCGCGACCGCCGCTGCCGCCCTGCCCGTGTCACCGGTGTTCTTCGACGTCCTTGCCGCCGACGGCGCCGTCCTCGTCGACCTGCCCGGCCATGAGCGGCACGAGGTACTCGCCCGGCTCGTACCCGAGCCCATGCGGGTGCGGCGCACCCTCGTCGAGGACCCCGGCGACCCGGCGGGGACGCAGGCGGCCGAAGCCTTCTTCGCCGAGACGCTTCGGCGTGGCCACGAGGGAGTCATGGTCAAGGCACTCGACGCCCCCTACAGCGCCGGCCGCCGTGGCCGCTCGTGGCTGAAGGTCAAGCCCGTGCACACCCTCGACCTCGTCGTCCTCGCCGCCGAATGGGGCCACGGCCGCCGCACCGGCCTGCTCTCCAACCTCCACCTCGGTGCCCGCGCCGCCGACGACTCGTACGTGATGCTCGGCAAGACGTTCAAGGGCCTCACCGACGCCATGCTCCGGTGGCAGACCGAGCGGCTGCGGGAGCTGGCGGTCGAGGACGACGGCTTCACCGTCCGCGTCCGTCCCGAGCTCGTCGTCGAGATCGCCTACGACGGTCTGCAGCGCTCCCCGCGCTACCCGGCCGGAGTCGCGCTCCGGTTCGCCCGCGTGCTTCGCCACCGCCCCGACAAGCCGGCGGCGGAGGCAGACACCATCGATCGCGTCCTGGCAGGCGGCGGCGGTCAGTCGTCCATGGTGGTGTAGCGGATCCTGGCCCACAGCGGCAGCACGAACCAGCACAGCATGTACCAGGTCACCACCCCCGCGACCAACCACGGAACGAACTCGTCATGGGTCGCGACCCGCAGCACCAGGAACAGGGCCGACACCAGGGTCGCCAGCAGCAGCACAAGGCCTATGAACGTCAGCCGCGACGCCCAGACGACGGCCTGCGGCTTGATGCGCCGCCCCGACACTATGCGGTGGAACGACACCGGCCCGATCAGCGCCCCGGTCGCCGAGGCACCCAGCGCCACCGTGATGATGTAGATGGTCTTGTCGGCGCTCGGAAGGTCGGCGAACTTCGGCGTGAAGACCACCGTGAGCAGAAAGCCGAAGAGGATCTGCACACCCGTCTGGGCGACGCGGATCTCCTGGATCAGCTCGGCCCAGCGCCGGTCCGCGCGCTCGTCCGGCGTCTCGTCGCGTCCACGCGCCATTGCCGCTGTCCCGGCCGTTCCCCGCGTCCCTTCCTCTTCCGCCGTCCCGCCGTCGCCTCTCGGCGTACCCCGCCCTGTCTGCTCAGACATGATCATCCTCCCGCAGTCCGTGCCGCACCTGTCTTCTAACCCCGAACGACCGGATCAAGCGCGGGCCCCGTGCCCGTACGGCACCCGTAGGAACTCGTCGGGTGTCGAGCAGGTGGAACGTGACCGTGCGCGCACGGAGCGCACATGCTCGTACGACACCTCCGGGAGGGCCCCGGGACGCCAGGAACCGAAAGGAGCGGCGCCACGTGCGTGCCACCCCCTGCGTCGCGCTCCTGGTGCCGATCGCGCTGACGCTCGCGGGCTGCTCGGTCCCGCAGCAGGAGATCCGGGCCGTGTCCGAGGCCGCCACCGCCTTCACGGCCCGCCATCAGGCCTCGGACAACGCCGCCGCCTGCGAATACGTCGCTCCCGACACGCGCGAGGAGCTCGCCCACGACCCCGGCCCGACCTGCGCGGCAGGGCTCGCCGAAGCAGATCTGCCTGACCCGGGGGAGGTTCGCACCATCGATGTGTACGGTCACCAGGCGCGTGTCGAGCTCGACCAGGACACCTACTTCCTCACCTCCTTCGCGGACGGCTGGAAGATCAACGCGGCCGGCTGCACCCCCCGCCACCGAAAGCCCTACCGCTGCCACGTGAGGGGCTGACGCGCATGCGCACCATGTTCCTGCTCTATCTCCTCGTGGTGGTCTGCGGCCTCGCCTTCTTCAGTGTGGTGGGGATGATGCACAAGTGACGCGTGCAACCCGCCTCGCCCGCCCTACCCGCCCCACCCGATTCACCGGCTTCCTCCGGGACAACGGCATCTCCCTCGTGTTCGGCGCCGGCTTCCTCGCCGCGCTCTTCGGCCAGGCGCTGGCAGGGCAGGCCGCGTACAACAACGACCTCCGTTCCGTCGGCGCCCGGGCGCTGGGCTTCGGCGACTATCTGACGACCTCCCATTTCGCCGTCGACGTCACGGAGAACTGGCAGTCCGAGTACCTGCAGTTCTTCCTGTTCCTCTTCGCCACCGTCTGGCTGGTCCAGCGCGGATCGCCGGAGTCGAAGGAACTGCACAAGGCGGGCGTGGAATCGGAGAAGGACCAGCGCATGGGCGAGTACGCCGGCCCCGACTCGCCCCGCTGGGCCTCTGTCGGGGGCATCCGGCAGGCCCTGTACTCCCGGTCCCTGGGCGTGGTGATGTTCCTGGCCTTCGTCGGCTCCTGGTACGCCCAGTCGGTCGCCGGCGCGGCCGCGTACGGCGAGGAACGCCTGCGCGACCTCCAGGACCCGGTCCCGTGGTCCGACTACCTCCTGACCGCCGACTTCTGGAGCCGCACGTTGCAGAACTGGCAGTCCGAGCTCCTCCCGTCGGCTCCATGGCGATCTTCGCCGTCTTCCTGCGCCAGCGCGGCTCGCCCGAGTCGAAACCGGTGGGCGCCGCGCACTCCTCGACCGGGATCGAAGGGTAAGGGGGGTAAATCTCAACTCCAGGGTGAGACTCGTGTCAGGGCTATCCCCAGAAGCCCCAGAAGCCCCAGAAACCTCAAAAGCAAGCCCCAGAAGCACAGAACGGAGAGGCCATGACACGAGCGGCGGTGTTCGACGTCGACGGCACCCTTGCCGACACCAACCACCTGCATGTGACCACCTGGTGGGAAGCGTTCCGGCAGGCCGGGCACGACGTGCCCATGCACGCCGTTCACCGGGCCGTTGGGCTGAGCTCGCACGACCTGATCGCGCATCTGCTCGGCGACGACCGGGACACGGCACAGGACGACGCGATCAGCGCCGCCCACAAGACTCTCTACGGGACCTACTTCGACCGGCTGACCGCGTTCCGGAACGCCGGCCGCCTGCTCAAGACCCTCGCGTCGGAAGGCTGGACGGTCGTCCTGGCCACCTCCGCCGGCGGGTCCGAACTGTCCGCACTGCGCCGCGCCATCGACGCGGACGACGCCATCACCGCCACCGCGAGCGCGGACGACGTCGACGAGGGCAAACCGGCGCCCGAGCCGGTGCGGCACGCGCTGGAGCTGGCGGGAGCGCCGGCCGGGAGTTCCGTCTTCGTGGGGGACACGGTCTGGGACATGAGGGCCGGCACCCGCGCGGGCGTCACCTGTGTGGGCCTGCTGTGCGGTGGCATCCCACGAGCGGACCTCACGGAAGCGGGGGCCGCCGTGCTCTACGACGACCCCGCCGACCTGCTGGCGCACCTGGACCGCAGCCCGCTGGGGGGAGCCGGCGGAGCCGGACGAGTCGGCTGACGGCGCGCCGGCCGCGTCACTTCCCGAGTTCGCGCTGGAGCTCCGACTTGTTCATGGACGACCGGCCCTGGATTCCCTTCCGCTTGGCCTCCTCGTAGAGCTGGTCGTACGTCGGACCCTTGGGACCACTGCTGCCGGATCGCTGCCCGCCACGCTTGGAGGACGACATGTCCTGCGTGGAGGTCTTGCTGGCGGTCTTCGACTCCCCGGAGCGCGCCCGCTCCTTGTTCACCGTACGGGCGGCGATCTCCTCCGCCCGCTTCTCGCTCGCGCCGCGCTTCTTGGAACTTTCCTTGATGTGCTCGTACTGCCGTTCACGCTTGGGGCTCGATCCAGCGGGCATTCGTTCCTCCTGACGTCCCCCCTTGCGGACCCCCCTGCTTCTCCTCACCCTCGTACCAGGCACTCACCACCGCAAACGGGCCGGTGAAGTTCCTGATTGACGGGTCCGAGGCGAGGTATTCGTGCCTGTACGGGTATGAGGACCGGATCCGACCCAAGGAGTGGAGCGACGTGGAGAGCAACGCAACAAGGAACCACCCCGCGGACTGCGACGTCACCGTGCAGCTCAGCGACTGCGGCCGCCAGGACGCCCGGGCCGTCTTCGAGACGCTCGACCGGGTCTTCGCGGGCTGTGACGTACCCGCGACAGGGCCGGAACAGGCCCATGACCACGAGCCCACCGTATGGATGGCCACGTTCGACAGCTCCGCCCGCAAGGGTGAAGAGCCCGGACCGCCGCACCTCAGCACACCGGTCACGGCTCTGCTGACGGGTGACCACCACGCTGTGGCGGAAGTGGAGAAGGCGCTCGGCGGGCTGTTCGAGGTGCGGTCCTCCACGTCCGTGTCGGGCGAGCACGAGAAGGAAGCGCGCCTGCTGCTCGCGTCGCGCTACGTCACCCACTGACCCCGCGTACGCCCCTCTCCGCGCGCGTGATCATCACCCCCCTGAGGGAGTCCTCAGCCCTCAGGGACCACGCGTCGCCCGGCCCGTGTGATCACGCGTCGCCCGTGAGATCACACGGGCGTCACGCGTCGCGTCCAGCGGCGGTGGAGTCGAAGTCGATCTCCTTCGCCTCCACCGTCCGGGCGCCCATGTTGCGCCGCATCATCTCCAGCGCGGCCCGCGCCAGCGGCTCGTGGATATGGGCCACCGCGTCCGTCGGCACCGTCACCTCGATGTGCCTGATGTGCGCGTCGAGCGCCGAGTACAGCACGCACTGCTCGGTCACCTGGCCGCACAGCACCAGATGACCGACGCCGAGCTGCCTCAGCAGGTACGCCAGCGGCGTCTCGTAGAAGACCGAGTGCCGTGCCTTCACCACGAAGAGGGAGGAGTCGTCCGGGCGGATCGGCTCCACCAGTTCGGCGTGCGGTCCCTCCAGCGCCGTCTGGAGGATCTCGCCGTGGTGGGACCTCCATTCGCCGAAGTTGTCGTTGACGTAGATCACGGGTACGTCGTGTTCCCTCGCCCGTGTCAGCAGGTCCACCAGGACGGGCAGCGTCTCGCGCACGGAGGGCAGGAGCTGCTCGGCATCCCTGTGCTCGTACGTGTTGATCATGTCGATGACGACGAGGGCGGTGCGGCCGGCGTCACCGCGCCGCTCCGGCGTACCCGTGCCGGAAGCACTCATGCCCGTCAGCCGATCGCTTCGCGCAGCGCGGGCAGCAGCGTCTTCGCCGACCAGTCCAGGAAGGCGGGCTGCGAGTCCCCACCGATCTGCACCAGGGCGATCTCGGTGAAGCCCGCGTCGGCGTACGGCTTCACCGCGGCCACGAAGTCGTCCGGATCGTCACCACAGGCGATCGCGCCGGCGACGTCCTCCGGCTTCACGAACTGCGTGGCCGCTTCGAACGAGTCGGGGTGCGGCAACTCCGAGTTGACCTTCCAGCCGCTGCCGAACCACCGGAACTGGTCGTGCGCACGGCGTACGGCGGCCTCCTTGTCGGGGTCGTAGCAGACGGGCAGCTGGCCCACCCGGGACTTGCCCTTGCCGCCGTGCCGGTCGAACGCGTCGAGCAGCTCACCCTTCGGTTCCGTGGCGATGACGAGGTCGGCGAGGCGGCCCGCCAGTTCGCAGGACCGCTCGCCGGACACGGCGAGGCCGATGGGGGGCGGCTCGTCGGGCAGGTCCCACAGGCGGGCGGACTCCACGTCGAAGTGGGCGCCGCGGTGGTTGACATGGCCGCCCTCGAAGAGCGCCCGGATGATGACGATGGCCTCCTCCAGCATCTCGTGCCGTACGTCGACGGAGGGCCAGCCACCGCCGACCACATGCTCGTTGAGGTTCTCGCCGGATCCCAGACCGAGCCGGAACCGCCCCTCGGACAGCAGCTGGAGCGTCGCCGCCTTCTGGGCGACGACGGCCGGGTGGTAGCGGAAGGTCGGGCACGTCACGTACGTCATCAGCGGGATGCGGGAGGTCGCCTGCGCGGCCGCGCCGAGCACTGTCCAGGCATGCGGCGCATGGCCCTGCGAACGCAGCCAGGGGAAGTAGTGGTCGGACGTCACCGAGAAGTCGAACCCGGCTTCCTCGGCCTGGACGACGTGGTCCACAAGGGCACGGGGCCCGGCCTGCTCGGTCATCATCGTGTATCCGATTTGCACCATAAACCCGCGATTTCCCCGAAGATCTCATCGGAAACATCTGGGCGGAGCGGCTCGGCGACCCCGGTATACACCCTGTGTATACACCGTGTGTAGAGTGTCGGCCGACGACCGGTCCCACCGGTCGATCCGGTCCACCCACCGCGGAAGAGAGATGTCCTCCATGCAGTTCGGCAAGAAGTCCCGGACCCGTCGCAAGGCCGTCGTCCCCGTCTCCCTCCTGGCCGTGGCCTCGCTCGTCATCGCACTGGGCGGCTGTTCCTCCGAGAGGGTCGCGCCCAGCAGTGTCAGGGCGGAGGCCAAGGGCGAGGCGGGGCCGGTCGACTGCAGGAAGGTCACGTGCATAGCGCTCACCTTCGACGCCGGCCCGGGCAAGGACACGCCCCGGCTGCTCGACATCCTCAAGGAGGAGAAGGTCCCGGCGACCTTCTTCCTGCTCGGCAGCAAGCACGTCGACCGCTACCCCGACGTCGTACGCCGCATCGCCGCCGAGGGGCACGAGGTGGCCAACCACACGTGGTCCCACCCGATCCTGACCGACCTCGAACCCGACGGGATACGCCAGGAGCTGTCCCGTACGCAGGAGGCGATAGAGAGGCTCACCGGCCGCAAGCCCACCCTGATGCGCCCGCCGCAGGGGCGCACGGACGACACCGTCTCCGAGATCAGCCGCGAACTCGGACTCGCCCAGGTGCTCTGGAGCGTCACCGCCAAGGACTACTCCACCACCGACTCCGCCCTCATCCGGCAGCGGACCCTCGACGGGGCCGAGAAGGACGGCATCATCCTGCTGCACGACATCTACGACGGCACCGTCCCCGCAGTGCCCGGCATCATCGCCGAGCTGAAGAAGCGCGGCTTCACATTCGTCACCGTCCCGCAGCTGCTCGCCCCCGCCAAGCCCGAACCCGGCACGGTGTACAAGCCCTGAAAGGCCCGGCCCCACACACCACGGGGCCCGGCGTGAAGTGGGCCACTCAGGGAACCGCTCGTGATGGTTGAGCGTTCATCGTGTGTGGCCGCGCAGGGGACCGTGTCCCCGGCCCACCGCCGCGAGGCGACCGCCCTCCGTGGCCACGGCGCACAGCCCCGGCTGGATTCCCCCCGTCCAGCCGGGGCTCCGTCGTCCCGCCATCGGTCGTCACGCACGGCCCCGCCGCCCGCACCGGTCGTCACGTACCGCCCCCGTCCGCCGCCGCCCGTGCGACGCTGACTCCACAGGACGCAGATCCCGCAGATCCCAAGGAGCGCGGCGATGACGCAGCAGGCCCGGGAACTTCTGGAAGCCACCGCACGGGCGCTCGCCCCTCGGCAGGGCGCCAACCGGCTCGTAGCCGCGATCGCCGACGGCACGGCGAGCCGCATCACCATCGGCACGCTCGCACTGGAGCAGCGCCACATCGTCACCTCCGACCGCCGCTCCTTCCTGCACCTGGCCGCCCGCACGGCCGCCCGCCCCCAGGGCGCCGCGCTGTTCACGACCCTCGCCGAGGGCGAGGCCCTGGCCATGGACCGTCTCGGCGCCCTGCTGAACGGCTGTGGGCTGGACGAGGTGACGGCCGAGGCGTACGAGCCGGCGGCCGGCTGCCAGGCCTATCCGGCGTACGTCGCCTGGCTCGCGCTCAACGGCGACCCGGCCGACGTGGCCATCGCCCTGTACGCCAATTTCGCCGCATGGGGCGGATACTGCGCGACCATCGCCGGGGCCCTGCGCACGCGGTACGGGTTCGCCGACGAGGCGTGCGGCTTCTTCGACTTCTTCGCCCTGCCCGCGCCCGCCCTGAAGGACCAGGCCGTCGCCGCCGTACAGGAAGGCCTGGACGACGGGCGCGTCACCATGACGGCGGCGCTCCGTTACGGCCGGCTGCTGCAGTCCTACGAATCGATGTTCTGGGACACCCTGACGCCGGGCACCTGAGTTCGCACCGACCGGATGCGGGTACCCGCCGTGCGTTCGTTTCCCGACAGACGCACCCCGGAGGCGTCCATGGCGGTACGGCATCAGCTGATCAAGAGGCCCCCCGAGGCGGTGTGGGCCGTTCTCGAAGACGCGTCCCGGTACAGCGACTGGGTCGTCGGCACGTCTTCGTCCCGGCACAAGGACGGCCACTGGCCGAAAACGGGAGCCACACTCGAGTACACCGTCAGCCTGGGCCCCTACACGGCGGAGGGAGAGACCGTCGTACGGCTCTACGAGCCCCCCAGATGCCTGGAACTGGAAGCCAAGAGCGGCGCCCTGGGAACGGCGAGGATCGCCATAGAGGTCCGCCCCTGGGGCGACGAGACGCTCGTCGTCGTCGACGAGCACCCGCTCCGCGGCCCCGGCGGCCTGCTGCACAACACGGTGATCGACGCCCTGCTGCAACTGCGCCACCGCGCCATGCTCCGCCGCCTCGCCGACGTGGTCGAACGGGAAGCCCCGTGACCTCCGGTCCCGTCGTGCCGGACGCGGCGCCCGACACCGTGCCGGACGCGGTGGTGATCGGGGCGGGCCCCAACGGCCTGGTCGCGGCCAATGTGCTCGTCGATGCCGGCTGGTCGGTCGAAGTCCTCGAAGCACAGGACGAGCCGGGCGGCGCCGTCCGCAGTGACCGGGGCGCCCACCCGGACTACGTCAGCGACGTGTTCAGCGCCTTCTACCCGCTGGCCGCGGCCTCCCCCGTACTGTCGCGCCTCGCTCTCCACGAAGAAGGCCTCCACTGGAGCCATGCGCCGCGCGTCCTGGCCCACCCCCTCCCCGACGGGCGGTGCGCGGTGCTGGAGCGCGACGGGGCCGCGACGGCGGCCGGACTGGAGAAGTTCGCCCCCGGAGACGCCCTCGCCTGGGACCACCTCTGCGACATCTGGGACCGGCTCGGCGCCGACATCATCGACGCCCTGTTCACCCCCTTCCCCCCGGTACGCCCCACGGTCCGGCTGGCCGCCCGCCTGCGGGCGTCGGGCGGGCTGCGGCTGGCCCGCATGATGACGCTGCCCGTACGGCGTCTGGCGGAGGAGGAGTTCCACGGAGAAGGGGGCCGGCTGCTGCTGGCCGGCAGCGCCCTGCACGCCGACCTGGCCCCCGAAGCGGCGGGCAGCGGAGGCTTCGGCTGGCTGATGGCCATGCTCGGTCAGTCGTACGGCTTCCCCGTGCCCGTCGGCGGGGCAGGCGCGCTCAGCGCCTCTCTCGTACGCCGCCTCCAGCGGCGCGGCGGCGTGGTGCGCTGCGGTGAGCGGGTCGTGGAGGTGACCGTCCGGTCCGGGCGGGCGGTGGCGGTCCGCACGGCGGCGGGGGAGACGGTGCCGGTGAACCGCGCGGTCCTCGCCGACGTGGCCGTACCCGCTCTGTACGGGGGTCTCGTCGGGCCCCAGCACCTGCCCTCCCGGCTGCTCGACGACGTGCGTCGCTTCCAGTGGGACTGGGCCACCTTCAAGGTCGACTGGGCGCTGTCGGGCCCCGTCCCCTGGGCGGCCGGTGAGCCGGCGGCCGGCGCGGGCACGGTGCACCTGGCCGACGGCATGGACGAACTGACCCGGTTCTCCGCCCAGCTCGCCATGCGGGAGGTGCCCGACCGGCCGTTCCTGCTGTTCGGCCAGATGACCACCGCCGACGCGACCCGCTCCCCGGCCGGCACCGAGTCGGCCTGGGCCTACACCCACGTCCCCCACGGCATCCGGGGTGACGCGGGCGACGACGGCCTCACCGGCAGCTGGGACCTCCGCGAGCAGGAGGCCTTCGCCGACCGTGTGGAGGCCCAGGTCGAGCGCTTCGCCCCCGGATTCCGCTCCCTCGTCCGCGCCCGCCGCGTCCTCGCCCCGCCGACCCTGGAGGCGATGGACGCCAACCTGTACGGGGGCGCCATCAACGGCGGCACTGCGGCAATGCACCAGCAGCTCGTCTTCCGCCCCGTACCCGGTACGGGCCGTCCCGAGACACCGGTGGAGGGCCTCTACCTCGCCTCCGCCGGCGCCCACCCGGGAGGCGGCGTGCACGGCGCGCCCGGCGCGAACGCCGCTCGCGCGGCCCTGCGCAGTTCCCGGCCACTGCGCCGGGCGCTCACCCGCGCGCAGGCCGCCCTGGCGGGCCGCGGCCTCCGCCCGGCCTCCACCGGCTCTTCCCCGGACGACCTGCCACGGACGGGGTGACGGCGGCGTCGAAGCGCGCCACCTGCACGAGGCGAGCCGCCGGCACCTGTACCCACGACGGCCGGCCAGACCCCCCGTCGTCGCCGGCCTCCCTCACTCGACGTCCGGCCGCCGGGCGCGAGCGGCCACGTCACTCGCACGGCGTCGGGCCTCACTCGCCGCCCGCTCGGCCTCCTGGAGCCGCCGACGCGCGGCACGTACGTCCTCGTCCGCCGTGCGCCGGAGCGCCTGGGCCTCCTTGAGCTCCCCGGCCAGCGCGTCCACCCGCCGCGCAGCCTCCCGGAGTTCGGCCTCGGCCCGCTCCTGGTCGGCCTGGGCCCGGTGGCGCTCCGCCTCACGCGCCCGGGCCTCCTCCTCGGCGCGCCGCAGCTCCTCCCGCAGCTCGCGCTCCCGCCGTTCACGCTCCCGCTCCCGCCGCTCCCGCTCCCGCCGGTCGTGCGCCCGTTGCTCACGCGCCGGTGGTTCTCCCGTACTCCGTGACTGGTTCCCCTCCTCCGTACCCCGCCCACGCGCCGGAGGTGCGACGTCCGCGAGTGCCGCGGCGAAGCCCACGGGGGCGCTCAGGGGTTTCACCAGCCGCCCCGACGCCCACTCCTCGGCCGCGGCCGGGTCCGCCAGGACGGCGTGCAAGGTCGCCTCGACCTCGTGCCGCACATCCTCGCCGACCGGCTGCCCGGCATCCGCCGCGAGCTGCTGTGCCTGCCGTGCCAGCGCTGTCACCAGGGCATGCTGTTTCCGGCTGAGTTCCCGGAGACGTTCTCCGTCCAGCTCCTGGTGGGCGCGGCGCAGCCCGTCCCCGAGAGCGGCCAGCGACCGGGCTTCCGCCGGGCGCTCCCGTACCAGCAGATTGCTCGCCCACGCCGCCAGGGTCGGTCGGCGCAGCGCCCGGACGGCGTCCGCGAGGGCCCGGTCACCGGCCGTGCGGGCCTCGGCGGCGCGGGTGTTCCGTGCCGCGGTGAAACGGTCGGGTCGCAGCCCGTACAACTCGTCGGTGACGCTCTCCAGATCCACAGCTCTCCCGTGGGGCACTGCCCGCAGCACATCCTCCCCAACATTTCAGTTATGCCCCATTTTGAGGCGGTAGGAGAGGTTTTCCTTCTGGAGGCGGTGGTCACCCGGCCCCTGGGACCAGGGAAGCGACGAGGTCCACGACAGAACGCGCGAATCCCAGGGAGGATGCATGATCACCCAGGCACAGATCCCGGCCGTGCTCGACCATCCGGTGTACGACGCGTCCGGCAACAAGATCGGTGAAGCCAAGCACGTGTTCGTTGACGATGAGACGGGTCGGCCCGACTGGGTCAGCGTCAAGACCGGGTTCCTCACCGGAGCCGAATGCTTCGTCCCGATCCACGAGGCGACGGTCGTCGAGGACCATCTGGAGGTGCCCTACCCCAAGGGCAAGGTCAAGGACGCTCCGAGCGTCGACGTGGACGCGGGCGGCCACCTTTCGGCCGCCGAGGAACGGCGCCTCTACGAGTACTACGGCATCGGCTGGGAGGGCACCCAGGAGCAGGGCGGGCGCTCGGGTGACGACGCCATGACCCGCTCCGAGGAGCACATGCATGTGGGAGTGGAGCAGCGCGAGGCGGGCAAGGCCCGGCTCCGTAAGTACGTGGTGACCGAGGAGGTCCAGCAGACGATCCCGGTGCGGCACGAGGAGGTCGTCCTCGAACGCGAGCCCGTCACCGACGCCAACCGTGACGCCGCCCTGTCCGGTCCGGAGATCTCCGAGGCCGAGCACGAGGTGACGCTGCACGCCGAGGAGCCGGTGGTCGAGACCCGGGCCACCCCGGTGGAGCGGGTGCGGCTGAGTACGGAGGAGGTCGCCGACGAGGAGACCGTACGCGGTCAGGTCCGCAAGGAGCGGATCGAAGCCGACCTTCCCGACGAGGAGCGCGGCACCGACCGCTGACCCTCGACGGACCGCCCCGCTCCCCAGGGAGCGGGGTTGCGTACGGCTCTTCACGTTCGGCGACGCGCCGTGATTCACACCCCCGGGGTCGTATACAACGACTGTTCACGGCCGTCCTCCGCGGCCGTCATGGCACGACGAGGCCCGCACGGCCTGTCGCGGGCCGTGCGGGCCTGGGGGAGAGCGGTGCGCGGGCTCAGAAGGAGAAGACCGAACCCTCGGCCTGCATGATGCAGGAATTCGCGTACTTCTGCTCGAAGTTCACGCGACGGCCTTCCCACGTGCCCTGTGCGGTGACGACGACCGGGTCGTAGATCTTGATGCAGGGGCGGGTCTCGTCACCGCCCAGCTTGTCGAACTTTCCGTCTGCGGCCCGCAGTTCGGCGCATGCCTGCTGCGGTGCCGGATGCGTCCCGCCGGCGGTCGGATTACAGGTGAGCGTCACCGCCCGCGTGGGCACCGCGGTGGCGGCGGTCTCGCCCTGGGCGACCGTGAGCACCAGGGCCGTCGGCGCGTAGAGTCGCGGCTCGGGCGCGGCGGCCTTCGCGGCGGCCCCCGTGACGGTCATAGGCCCGAGGACCCCCGCTGTGGCCAGACCGCAAACGATGGCGCGCCTTACCAGTGTCCGCATGGCATAAAACCTCTCAGCTCGATTTCTCGGTTCGTTCGGTGCCGTGCGGCAGCCACATTGCCGTGCCCGTCCTGTTGACGCACATTCACCAACGTTTTTCGGTTTGGTCTGTTATTCAAGCGCTGACGCGAAACGTATTCTTGAAGAGCCGTACGCACTCATGGACCCCCTCTTCCATCAGGGCTTTATGGCGTGCCTGAAATGGTTCAAAGGTGCACGATGCGCAGAAACGTTCGGGTGGGTCGTCGGTCAACATGTCCGAAACGTGACGGCAACACGGGTGGTTGAGATCCGGCCTGCCCTCCTCGGCGTGCCGACTCAAAAGGACCTGTCACCGGAAGGTAATGTCCTGGCAAAGTTGACGAAGCTGTCGTGATGCATGATCGTTAGGGCATCGCACTACGGTGCCGTGCTCCGACAGCGCTGCGGAGACCCCGTGGTTCTCGTCATGCCCCCCACGCACAACCGACAATGACCCGACCACACCGCGTCCCGGCCTCCCCGGCCGGAGCGCAGGAGGCAGGCCGCCATGAAATCCCTGATCGACAACGCTCGTACGTTCCCCACTCGCGTCGCCCGACGGCCGGACGAATTCCGCCGTCTCGCCGCCGGACAGTCCCCTCAGGCGCTGTTCATCACCTGCTCCGACTCGCGGGTGATCCCCTCGCTGATCACCGGCGCCCGCCCGGGAGAGCTCTTCGAACTCCGCACCGCCGGCAATGTGGTTCCCCGCTACGACGAGGCACGGCCCAGTGCCGAGATGGCCACCGTCGAGTACGCACTGCGTGTCCTGGGCGTCCGCGACATCGTCGTGTGCGGGCACTCGCACTGCGGCGCCGTCGGCGCCCTCGTACGCGGCGACGACCTCACCGCCCTCCCCGCCGTGCGCAGTTGGCTCGACCATGCGGTGCCGGAGCCACCGGCTACCCAGGACCTCGCGCAGGCGGTGCGCCGCCACGCCGTGAGACAGCTCGACACACTCCGCGACTACCCGGCCGTGCGAGAGCTTCTCGCGGACGGACAACTATCGCTCCATGCTTGGTACTACGAGGTCGACACCGGTGCCGTGAGCGTGCACCGCCCGGATCTGGAGGGCGAGTTCAGGCCCCTGTGAAGGGACCGCGGCGCTCTCGTCCCCACCTCCGTCCGTCCGCCGTCCCCCGGGGCGGCGGACCGCACCTCTAGGAACCCACCCTCATGCTCTCCCAGTTGAAGGATCGCTCCGTGCTGCGCCGCGACATACTCGCGTCGCTCGTCGTCTTCCTCGTCGCCGTGCCCCTGTGCGTGGGCGTGGCCGTCGCCTCGGGCGTACCCGCCGAACTCGGGCTGGTCACCGGCATCGTCGGCGGTCTCGTCGTGGGCGCCCTGCCCGGCAGCTCCCTCCAGGTCAGCGGCCCCGCCGCGGGCCTGACCGTCCTGGTGTACGAAGCCGTCCAGGAGTTCGGCCTGGCCGCGCTCGGCGCCATCGTCCTCATATCCGGCCTGCTCCAACTCCTTCTCGGCGCCCTCAAGTTCGGCCGCTGGTTCCGCGCCATCTCCGTCGCCGTGGTCCAGGGCATGCTCGCGGGCATAGGCCTGGTTCTCGTGCTGGGTCAGGTGTACGCGATGGCCGACACCGACCAGCCGTCCGGCGGCCTCGGCAAACTCGCCGGTCTGCCCGAGCTGGCCGGCTCCCTCGTGTCCGGCGGCACCGCGCTCACCGCGTTCCTCGTCGGCGCCGGAACCGTGGCCGTCCTCGTCCTGTGGCCACGGCTCCCGGCCCGGGCCCGCGTGGTGCCCGGCCCCCTCGTCGCGGTCGCCCTCGCCACCGCCGTGGCCGTCCTGTTCGACCTGCCCGTCGCCAAGGTGGAGGTCCAGGGGCTGCTGGACGCCGTCCAGCCCCCCGGCCTCGGCGGCTTCGGGGACATCGCCACGGTGGGCGCGATCGGCACGGTCCTCGCCTTCACCCTGATCGCCTCGGCCGAGAGCCTGTTCAGCGCGGCGGCGGTCGACCGCATGCACGACGGGCCGCGCACCGACTACGACAAGGAGCTGATGGCCCAGGGCATCGGCAACACCATCTGCGGGGCGCTCGGAGCCCTGCCCATGACGGCCGTTATCGTCCGAAGCTCCGCCAACGTCCAGGCAGGCGCCCGCACTTCGCTCTCGCGGATCCTGCACGGACTGTGGCTGCTGCTGTTCGCCGCCCTGTTCCCCGCCGTGATCGGTGTCATCCCGCTCGCCGCGCTCGCCGGCGTCCTGGTGCACGCCGGCTGCAAGCTCGTACCCGTCAAGGACCTGGTCCCGCTGTGGCGCGAGCATCGCGGCGAGGCGGTGATCCTCGGTGTCACGGCTGTGGCCATCCTGGTCACCAACCTCTTCGAGGGTGTGCTGCTGGGCCTGCTGCTCGCGGTGTGCAAGACCGCCTGGGAGACGTCCCATCTCCACGTGGAGGTGCGGGAGCTCACCGGTGGCCGCCTCGTCGCGGCCATCACGGGCAACGCGACGTTCCTCCGGCTGCCCAGGATCCTGGAGGAGCTGGAGAACCTTCCCAAGGACCGGCCCATCGAGCTCGACCTCTCCGGGCTGCGCCACCTCGACCACGCGTGCCGCGTCGCCCTGGAGAACTGGGCGCTGCGCCACAACGACGCCGGTACGGAACCGGTACGGATGCTGCCTCCGGAGTCGACCCCCGCTCAGGTCTCGTCAGCGGCCAGGACGTAGTCGACGACGGACGAGGGCGTCAGCCGGTCGTTCTTGACGATCGCGACGCTGTCGCTCCCGGTGCGGGCTCCCGTACCGGGAGCGTCCTCGTGTTCGGCGGCCCGGGCGGTCGCGGCACCGGCGGTGAGCAGGACGCCGGTGGCCGCGGCCATGGCGGTGGCACGGAGGTTCATGCTTGCCCTCTCGGTTGGTGGTTCGTCGTTCAGGAACGCTGTGAATGATCAACGAATCCCTGCCGGAGAAGTGTCGGGAGCCTGTTCTCGTCAGCGTGACGCGACCGCTGCCCCTCCTGTTGACCAGGGTGGATGAAGGTAGTTATATGGGGCATAAAGGGCAGATAAAGTCTTCCACAGGAGGCGGGCCCGCAATGACCACCCACCCGAGCATCGAGCAACACCCCGATCTGGCCGAGATGCGATCTCGGTTCGAACGGGCGACCAGCACTCCCCGTGGCCAGGCGATCGAGACCCTCGGTCTCCTCACGGGTGTCTACTTGGCAGCCTCGCCATGGATCGTCGGGTTCAACGGCCTCACGACTCTCGCCGTGTGCAACCTGATCACCGGTGTCGCCTATGCCCTGTGCATGGGCGGGTTCGGCTCAGCGTACGAGCGGACCCATGCCATGGCCTGGGCCGCGTGCGCCATCGGCGCATGGACGATCGTCTCTCCGTGGGTCGTGGCCGGCAACGTCGACACGACCCGCAGTGTGGTCAACAACATCATCGTCGGCGCCGTGGCTCTGCTTCTCGGCCTGGCGATGGCCGCGGCGGCGATGGCCGGCCGCCGTTCGGGCCGCACCCGCACCCGCACCCGCGGTGGCCCCGGTCCCGCCAGGGAGTGAATGAGCCGACACGCTCGACCGGAAGGCCCCGGCGCCTTGGCGCCGGGGCCTTCCCGTGCGTGGGCGCGTGCCGGCCGGCGTCGGCAGGCGAAGGGCGGCGGACCCGGCCGCCCGCCCCGCTCGTGTGGAAGACCAGCACCTCGTAGCCGAGGTCGGTCATCCGCTCGCAGGCCGCGTCGACACCGGGCGTCGTCACACCCGCGCACGGTCCGGTCGGCGGCCGGCAGGGTGTTCAGGTCGCCGGCGACGGAATGCGGCGGCCCGTCGAACAGCCGCGGCACTGCTGCCGCCGGTTCCTTGATCACACACGCTGGACGCAGCGATGGCTCCCGAGCCGTCGGCAGAGCGTGAGGATCACGCCAAGCCGTCACACCGCGCACGTGTGCGGACCGGCCGCGGCGGGGATGGCCGTGATCATGACAGAGACTCCCGCCCCGGCCCGCCGGCCCGCCCGGCAACTGCTCGCCGCTTCGGTGGGCAACGCCGTCGAGTGGTACGACTGGTACGCCTACACCTTTCTCGCCACCTACATAGCCGGCCAGGTCTTCCCCCGAGGGTCCGGAAACTCCCTCGTCCCCCTGCTGTCCGCCTTCGCCGTCTTCGCGGTCGGGTTCTTCATGCGACCCGTCGGCGGGCTGCTCATGGGCGCCGTCGCGGACCGGCACGGCCGGCGTGCCGCGCTCACGTTCACCATCCTGTTGATGGGCGGCAGCAGCCTCCTGGTCGGGCTGACACCCACGTACGCCGCGGTGGGCGTCCTCGCCCCGGTGGTGCTGGTGGCCGCCCGGCTCCTGCAAGGCCTCTCGGTGGGCGGGGAGTTCGCCGCCTCCACCACCTTCCTGGTCGAGTCGGCCGGGCCCGGCAGGCGCGGCCTGTTCTCCAGCTTCCAGTACGTCTCCACCACCATCGGCCAGCTCGCCGCCTCCGGTATCGCCGCCGCCCTGGTCGGCGGCCTCGGGGAGAAGCAGATGGAAGGGTGGGGCTGGCGCGTCCCGTTCCTCGTGGGAGCCGCCCTCAGCCTCGTCGGCTTCTGGATCCGGCGCGGAGCCCAGGAGACCCTCCAGCCCGCATCGGAACGCTCCGGGCAGCCCCGCCCCGGGCTCTTCGACGCGCTGCGCCGCCATCCCCGCGCATCGCTGCTGATCTGCGGCATCACGGCCGGCGGCACCCTCGCGTACTACACCTGGACCTCCTACCTGCCCACGTACGCCGAGCTCAACGCCGGTATCGACAAGGCCGACGCGCTGCTCGCGGGCACCCTCGCGCTCGGCTTCTTCGCCCTGCTCCAGCCGCTCGGCGGACTCCTGTCCGACCGCTACGGCCGCAAACCGCTGCTGCTGTTCTTCGGCCTCGGCTTCGCCCTGCTCAGCGTGCCCCTGCTGCGCTCGATCGGGGACTCCTTCGCCTCCCTGCTCCTGGTCCAGTGCGCGGGCATGGTCCTGCTCACCGGGTTCACCTCGGTCTCGGCCGCGGTCAACGCGGAGATGTTCCCCGCCCGGGTGCGCGCCGCCGGGATAGGTTTCCCGTACTCGCTGACCGTGGCCCTCTTCGGCGGAACGGCGCCCTATGTGGGGACGCTGTTCAAGGAGTTGGGCCGCCCGGGCCTGTTCCCCTGGTACGTGTCCGCCCTGTGCCTGGTGTCCGCCGCCGTGTACCTGCGACTGCCCGAGAGCGCCCACAGGGAACTGGAGCGCTGAGACCGCCGGCGACAGCCGCCCGCACATATGGCCAAAGTCCGTGCATCCCGCAAGCACACGGGGGTACCTGCGCAGCCATGACCGCTCACGGACCGGCGGCCCACCCCGCGAGGGCGTGTGTGCCGATGGACGGATGTCTCCGGTGCTTCCGTTTTGTTCCGTGCCGTGGGGGTCATGGCTGTGGAGTCCCTGTCCCGAGCACGGAGGAACTATGCCGAACCCCAACCCGCTGAAGGCTGCCGCCCAGAAGCTGACCGAGACCCTCCAGGGCGACGGCCCGGCCGAGGGCGTCCCCGGCGCCCCGGCCCCCGAGCCCGCCCAGGCCGAGGAGCCCACCGAGGTCCGCGGCCCGCTGCCGCCCAAGCCGGACCAGGGGGAGCCGGAACCGTACTCGCCCACCGGCCGCCACACCGGCAATCCGCCCCAGTCCCGGGCCCAGGACGGCCCCTACCTCACCACCGCCCAGGGCACCCGGCTGTACGACACCGACCACTCGCTCAAGGCGGGCCCCCGCGGCCCGGTCCTCCTCCAGGACCACCACCTGCGCGAGAAGATCATGCACTTCGACCACGAGCGCATCCCGGAGCGCGTCGTACACGCCCGCGGAGCAGGCGCCCATGGTGTATTCCAGGCGTACGGCACCGCCGAGGGGGTCACCAGGGCGGCCTTCCTCCGCAAAGGCACCGAGACCCCGGTGTTCGTGCGGTTCTCCACCGTCCTCGGCTCGCGAGGCTCCGCGGACACCGTCCGCGACACCCGTGGCTTCGCCACGAAGTTCTACACCGAGGAGGGCGTCTTCGACCTCGTCGGCAACAACATCCCGGTCTTCTTCATCCAGGACGCCATCAAGTTCCCCGACGTGATCCACGCGGGCAAGCCGCACCCCGACCGGGAGATCCCGCAGGCCCAGAGCGCCCACGACACCTTCTGGGACTTCGTCTCGCTGCACACCGAGGCACAGCACCACACCATGTGGAACATGTCCGACCGGGGCATCCCCCGCTCGTTCCGCACCATGGAGGGCTTCGGCGTCCACACCTTCCGCCTCGTCAACGCGGAGGGCGCCACCACCCTGGTCAAGTTCCACTGGAAGCCGAAACTCGGCGTCCACTCCCAGCTCTGGGAGGAGGCGCAGATCACCGGCGGTGTCGACCCCGACTTCCACCGCCGCGACCTGGCCGACGCGATCGAGGCCGGCGCCCACCCGCAGTGGGAGCTCGGCATCCAGACCTTCCCCGACACCCCCGAGCAGACCTTCGAGGGCATCGACCTGCTCGACCCGACGAAGATCGTGCCGGAGGAACTGGCACCGGTGCAGCCCATCGGCCTGCTCACCCTCAACCGCAACCCCAGCAACTTCTTCGCCGAGACCGAGCAGGTGGCCTTCCACGTCGGCCACCTCGTACCGGGCATCGACGTCACCGACGACCCGCTGCTCGCCGGGCGTCTCTTCTCCTACCTCGACACCCAGATCACCCGGCTGGCGGGCCCCAACTTCCAGCAGATTCCCATCAACCGCCCGCACGCCCCGGTCAACGACATGCTCCGCGACGGCTTCCACCAGCAGGCCGTGCACAGCGGCGTCGCCCCCTACAAGCCGAACTCCCTCGACGGCGGCTGCCCCTTCTTCGCCGGCGCGGGAACGGGGGCGTACATCGAGACCCCGGTGGAGGTACCCGCCGCCCGCAAGGTCCGGGAGGCACCGGCCAGCTTCGACGACCACTTCAGCCAGCCCAGGCTGTTCTGGCTCAGCATGTCCCCGGTCGAGCGCGAGCACATCATCACCGCGTACACCTTCGAGCTCGGCAAGTGCTACGACAACGCCGTCAAGCAGCGCCAGCTCCAGGCACTGGCCAACATCGACCCCGAGCTGTGCGCCCGGGTCGCAGAGGGCCTCGGACTGCCCGCGCCCGAACCCACCCTGCCGCTGCCGGACGTCGTGCCGAGCCCCGCGCTGTCCCAGGTCGGCCAGGAGTGGCCCGCCGACGGCCGCATCATCGGCATCGTCGCCGACGACAACGGCGACCTCGACGGTGTCCGGACCCTCCGTCAGGCCGTCCTCGACGCGGGCATGGTGCCCCTCGTCATCGCACCGGCGGGCGGCAGGCTCGGCGCGGACGGCACGGACCCCGTCACCGTGCAGCGGACCTTCGCCACCGCACGCTCCATCGAGTTCGACGCGCTGATCCTCGCCGGGGTACCCGCGCCGGGGAGCGACGCGTACGGAGCACGGGACGCCAAGGCCGGCGACGCCGGGCAGGCGGCCACCGCCCTCGATCCGCGCCTCCTGCTGATGGTCTCCGAGGCGTTCCGGCACGCCAAGGCCATCGGCGGCTGGGCCGGAGCCGAAACCGTCCTGGAGGCCGTCGGCGTACCGGCGTCCGCCCCCGGCGTGGTGAGCGGCGACAGCGGCGAAGGCGTCCTCGCACAGATCGTGCGGCTCCTCGGCCGCCACCGCGTCTGGGACCGCTTCCCGGCCGCCGCGTGAACCCTCACGAGCCGGCCGGCGGCTCCTGGTGCGCGTCGTGCCGCAGCGGCGTGATCTGCTCGATGTCGTAGCGGGCGCGCAGCGCGGCGATCGCGGCGTGGTCCAGGGGCCCGCCCCGGTCGAGGATCCCGATCAGCTCCTCGAAGTACCGCTCGTGGTCCGGTGGCGGCGACGCCTGGAAGAACATCCTGGCGGGCTTGTCCGTACGGTTGGCGAAGGCGTGCGGACAGCCCGGCGGGACCACGATCACCGTGCCCGGCGTGGCCCGGACGGTACGCCGGCCGGACGGTGACTCCCAGTGCCGCCAGTCGTCGACCGTCCGCACCCGCGGCTCGAACGCCAGGACGTCCAGCTCCCCGTCGAGGACGTAGAACAGCTCCTCGCTCCGGGTGTGCACATGAGCTCCCACGTCGAAACCGGGAGCCACCACCACCTCGAAACTCGACGCCGCCCGGGAGTGCTCACCGGTCACCTTGAAGGTGACCTCCTGGGCGGGCGAACGCAGCGTACGGCCGTGCCCCGCCGGAACCAGCAGCCCGGCGGGGGCGTCGGCCAGCATCGCGGCCGGCGCCCCCTGATGCGCGGTCACCAGGTCACCGGAAGGGACTCGGGCCCGCGGATCAGCGCGCCGCGGCGGAACCGGACCTCCTCGACCGGGACGGCGAAACGCAGCCCGGGGAACCGGTCCAGGAAGGCGTCCACCAACAGCTCGGACTCCATCCGGGCGAGCATGGCGCCCACGCAGAAGTGCGGCCCGTACCCGAACGCCACATGCGGATTGGGACTCCGGTCGAAGTCCAGCGCCTCCGGGTCGGGGAAGACCTCCGGGTCGCGGTTGGCCGCCAGGTACGAGACGTAGACCGGCTCGCCCGCCCGGATCCGCACGCCCGCCACCGTCACGTCCTCCGTGGCGATCCGGGACAGGCCCACGGCGCTGCGGTGCGGGATGTAGCGCAGCAGCTCGTCGATGGCGCGCGGGCGGACGGCCGGCTCGGCGCGCAGCCGTGCCATGTGCTCCGGATGGGTGAGCAGGACGAAGAGCATGTTGCCGCAGTTGTTGGTGACCGCCTCGCCGCCGATCTGGATCAGCAGCGCCAGCCCCACCGCCTCGGACGCGGTGATCTCACCGTTCGCCACGGCCGTGCCCAGCAGCCCGATGACGCTCTCCTCGTCCGAGTCGTCGCCGTCACGCGGCTGGCTCAGCAGATCGGCGAAGTAGGCGCACATGTCCTCCTTGGCCCGCTGGCTGCGCTCCACGCCGTGGGAGGACGACAGGATCAGGTTCGTCCACTCGTGCATCCGCGGCCGGTCGATCGCCGGGACACCCATCAGCTCGCACACCACGGCCAGCGGGAACGGCCCCAGCAGACGCTCGGTGAAGTCGGCGGGCGGCCCGTCGGCCAGCACCTCGTCGACCAGCTCCTCCAGCAGCTGCCGGGCCCGCTCGCGCAGCCGCTCCACGCCCCGCGTGGTGAACGCGGGCGCAACCGCCCGGCGCAGCCGGGTGTGGTCGGGCGGATCCTCGAACCCCACCGCACCGTCGACCGGAATGAAGTGCGGTGCCAGCCGCGTGACGTCGTTCTCGACGACCAGCTTCCGGCTGAAGCGCGGGTCGTTGGTCACCGCCCTGACGTCGTCGTAACGGGTCACGAGCCAGGCCCAGCCCCCACCGTTGGGCAGCTTGATCCGGGTGACCGGCCCCTCACGCATCAGCTCGGCGAGCACCGGGTCGAAATCCACCCCGTACAGGTCGAGGGCGGGCCAGTGGCGTACCGGCGGCAGTGCGGCCGCGGTCGTCGTCTCATCCAACACGGGTCGGTTCCTCCACCGGGACACGGTCGGGTACGTCCTTCAGCACGCGGGTGCCGAGGCGTTCGGAAGCACGGTCGGAGACCGTCCAGCGGCCGAGCGACATCTCGGCCGTGATACCGGGGCCGAACCCCGCGAGCAGCCCGCGCGCGTCGTGCTGCGCGCTGCCCTCGTCGAACAGCCGCCGCAGCGCGTCCAGGACGACGGCGCTGGCGATGTTCCCGTACTCGGTCAGCGTGGCGCGGCTGAAGCGGAACGCCTCCGAGGGCACGCCCAGGAACGTGCTCAGGTCGTCCAGGATCCTCGGGCCGCCCGCGTGGATGATGTAGAAGTCCAGGTCGGAGGCGTCCCAGCCGTGCTGCCCCGCCAGTTCCTTGAGGGCCGGCGCCAAGGGTTCCATGGTGCCGGGCACCCGCTTGTCGAGCTTGAAGTGGAAGCCGGTGGAACGCACGTCGTACGCGATCCAGTCCTCCGTCTCGGGGACCAGGTACGAGCCGTTGCGCTCCAGCGCCACGCCCGTACCGCCCCGGCCCCGCATCACCGCGGCCGCGAGCCCGTCGCCGAACAGTCCGTTCGACAGGAGGTTGCCGACGCCGAGGTCGGTCGGCTGGTAGCACAGCGAACAGAACTCGCACGCCACGATGAGCGCGTTCGCCTCCGGATAGGCGGTGCAGAAGTCGTGCGCCCGGTTGATCGCCGCGCCGCCCGCCGCGCAGCCGAGCTGGGCGATGGGCACCTGGCGGGTGTCGCTGCGGAAACCCATCGTGTTGATCAGCCAGGCCGTGAGCGACGGCATCATGAAGCCGGTGCACGACACGTAGATGATCACGTCGATGTCCGCGGCCCGGAGTTCCGCGTCCTTGAGCGCCTGTTCGATGACGGCGGGGACCCGGGCCTTGGCCTCGGCCTCGTATATCTGGTTGCGTATCTCGAAGCCGTCGTGCCGCAAGGTCTCCTCGATGGGCCGCAGCAGGTGCCGCTTCTGGACACCGGTGTTCTCCATCAGCCGCAAGGCGAGCGGCAGCTGGGGGTGGTCCGCGTGAATGGTCCGCGCCAGGTCGAGCGTCTGCTGCATGGTGATCACGTGCTCGGGGACGGATACCGCGGGTCTGCACAACGTGGCCATGACGTAAGCCCTTTCGTCGCGTTTGCACTCATAAGGATCCGTGACCGGCGATCGCCGCGCGCGTCGAAGAGAAGCCACCCGGTTACGTCGAACCGGTGACGCGGCGCCCTGTCCCGGGGACCCCGCTGCACCAGCCGCCGTGCGGCCGCCGGCCCGGCGCCCGCCGACGGGCGGCGAACCGGCGTGCGACGCCGGCACCCGGACGGAGCACAAGACCCGGCATCACGCCATCGCCGCTCATTGCGCCCAGCCGGGGCACGGGCACGGGCACGGCCCTCCGCTCGCCCGGACGGGGGAGCAGCGGATGCCCCGGCGACAGGGCGCGGCGGAGCATGAGCGAATGCCCCACCATCTCCGAATCGTCCACGGCCACCCGACCGCCACCGAACTCGCGGCCCTCACCGCCGTACTGACCGCACTCGCGTGCAGGACCGCGGCGGAGGGGCCCGGACCGGATACGGCTCCGCGCCGGGCCGAGTGGGACCGCGGCTGGCGGGCCCACCCGGCTCCCGGATCATGGCGCGCCCGCTTCGGCCTACCGCCCCGCCACCCCCACCATTGACGGGTGAACGCGACCCATGACGTGCGACTGCTCCTGACCTCCGACACCCACCTGCCCTTACGCGCCAAGCAGCTGCCCACGGAGCTCCTGGCGGGCATCGAGGCCGCCGACGTGGTGCTGCACGCCGGTGACTGGGTGGACGTCGCCACCCTGGACCTGCTGGAGACCCGCGCGAAACGGCTGCTGGCCGTCCACGGCAACAACGACGGCCCCGAGCTGCGTGCCCGGCTGCCCGAGGTGGCGCGCGCCGAGCTCGGCGGACTGCGGTTCGGGATCGTCCACGAGACGGGCCCCGCGCAAGGCCGCGAACGCCGGTGCGAAGAGCGGTTCCCCGACCTGGACGTCCTGGTGTTCGGGCACAGCCACATCCCCTGGGACAGCACGGCGCCCGGCGGTCTGAGGCTGCTCAACCCCGGCTCGCCCACCGACCGCCGCCGCCAGCCGTACTGCACGTACATGACCGCCGTCGTCACCGCCGGCCGGCTGGCGGAGGTCCGCCTCCACCGCCTCCCTCCGCGCCACCCGGTGCGGCCCGGCACCCGGTAGAGCGGATACGGTGCTGCTGTGGTGATCGACACGGAGGACACGGCCGGGACGGCGCTGCTGCTGGCGGCCGCCCCCGTCGGCAAGGGGCGACTGATCGACGCGGTGGGCGTGCTTCCCGCGCTCGCCGCCGTGCCGCCGGGCGCGCTGACCGGCACGGCGGCCGCGACACTGGTCGAGCTGGCGGACCCGCTCGACCCGCAAGCCGTCCTCACCCGTCTGCGCGCCGCCGTCGCCTCGCCCGGCCCGCTCTCGCTCTACATCGCCGGACAGCTGCACCTCGACCACCGGCAGCGCCTGCCGCACCTCGCCCTGGCCCGTACGTCCCCCTCCACCCTCCGCTACACCGCGCTGCCCTGGCACTGGATCGCCGGTGAGCTGAAGCTCCGCCGCCCGGGCACGACCACCGTCGTCGTCGACCTGGTCGCCGACGACCCGACCTGGCAGCAACTCGCCACGGACCGGGGCCTCCTCGCGCTGTGCCACGGAGTCCGCGTCTACGGCCGCGTCGGCCCGCCACCCGGGCGTCGCACCATCGCGAGCCCCGACTACCTCAAGGCCTGCGCCGGCATCTGGCGCAGCGGAGCCCGCCCGCCGCTCGCCGCCCTCCACGAGCAGGTCGTCGCACAGGCCGGCGAGCAGCAGCCGGGCTCGGGACCCGGCGCACTCCTGTTCGCGGCGGACTTCCCGCCCCAGCCGATGCCCACGTCCACGCCGATGCCCGCACCCCCGCCCGCGTCCGTTCCCGCGGTTCCGCCCGCACGGCGCGAGAGCGGCCCCGACCCACTGCCGTCCATCCTCGCCGCCGCCGAATCGGGCCGGCACGGTGAAGCCGCGGCGGCCGCCGCGGCCTGGGAGCAGCACGCGCACCGGACGTACGGCTCGGGCTCACCCCAGGCGATCCACTGGCTGGAGGTACGCGCCGACCTGGCCCGCCTCGCCCGGGACCCGGCGGCCAGCTGCCGGCTGTGGATGGTGGCCGCGGAGGCCAGGCTGGCGCGCCGGCAGACCCGGGACGACCCCGAGGTCGAGGGCGCCGTGGACCGCGCCCACCACCAGTGGGAGCAGCTCCGCGACGCGGAAGCCGCCCGGGCCCTGGCCCCGGCCCTGATCGCGCTGCGCCGCCGAGTGCCCGGCCGCCAGCGCGGAGCGCTCCAGGTGCTGCAGCGACGGCTCGAACGCTGGCATGACACCACCGAAGGTGTCATGCGCTGACACGATGGCCGAAAGACACCGCCGTCGGCCGCGCTTACCGTCATTCCTCATACCGGCGCGCCGACTCTCCCTAGCATGTGCCTCTCGTACGACCGACCTGACGGCACCGAAGCGGATGGGGACTGAATGGCACGCGAGTTGTGGAGCCCTGACGCCATCGACACGGCCGTGCCCAGCGTGGCGCGCATGTACGACTACTTCCTGGGGGGCAGCGACAACTACGAGTCCGACCGCGAGGCGTGCGAGCTCCTGCTGAAGCAGGTGCCCAGTACGAAGGCGCTGGCGGTGAACAACCGGCACTTCCTGAGGCGGGTGGTGCGGGTACTGGCGGCGGAGTACGGAATTCGCCAATTCATCGACCACGGCTCGGGTCTGCCCACCCAGGACAACGTCCACCAGGTCGCCCAGGCCGTCGACCCCGCCTCCGCCGTCGTGTACGTCGACAACGACCCCATCGTGCTGGCGCACGGCCGCGCCCTCCTGGACGAGAACGACAGGACCACGGTCATCCAGGCGGACATGCGCGACACCGAGGGGATCCTCGGACACGAGGAGACCAGGAGGCTGATCGACTTCAGCCGTCCCGTCGCGGCCCTGTTCGTGTCGGTCCTGCACTGCATCCCGGACGAGGACGACCCGGGCGCACTGGTGCGGCGGGTCGCCGAACGCCTCGTACCGGGCAGCTTCCTCGTCGTGTGCCAGTTGGTCAGCGACCGTCCGGAGATCCGCACCTTCGTGACCGACTTCATGGCGGAGGCCACCGGCGGGCACTGGGGCCGGGTGCGCGAGGAGCACGAGGTGGCCGAGTTCCTCACCGGCCTGGAGATCCTCGAACCGGGCCTGGTGGAAGTGTCGACATGGCGGCCGGACAACGACCTGGCCCCCACCCAGCAGACCGACGAATGGGTGGAGTGGGGCGGCGTCGCACGGATCGTGTGAAGGCGCCGGGAAGCGGGCGGCGACGCCGTCAGGAGTAGCGCCGGACCCGCTCGTCGAGCAGCGCCAGCGACTCCTTCGGGGTGAGCGCACAGGCTCCCAGTCTGTCGAGCATGTCGCGGTACTGCTCGACGGTCTGGGGCTTCTGGCTGAAGGTGCTGTCCGTCAAGTGCTCGATGTAGACGGCGTCCTTGAGGTCGCCGAGCGCGAACCGCAGGTACGTCACGCCGGTGCCCACGCCCACCGACGCGGTGACGTCCAGCGGCGCGATCTGCACCGTGACGTGGGAGCGCCGCATCATCGCGGCGAGGTGCTCCAGTTGTTCCCGCATCACCCGCGGGCCGCCGACCGTGCGCATCAGGACCGACTCGTCGATCACCGCCCACAGCCGGGGCGCGTCCGGCTGGTCGAGCTGGCGCTGCCGCTCCTGCCGCAGGTCAACCCGTCGCCGGACGTCGTGGGGGAGGAGCCGGGCGGGGCCCGACTCGATCACCGCCCGGGCGTAGGCGGCGGTCTGCAGCAGGCCCGGCACGTAGAACGGCTCGTAGGTGCGTATGATCGCGGCCGCTCCCTCCAGGGCGACCAGCGGAGTGAAGAAGTCCGACAGGACGTCGCTGAAGGAGCGCCACCAGTCGGGCCGGCGGGACTGGGCGACCAACCGCTGGAACTCGGCGACCAGTTCCTCGTCCTCCACGCCGTACAGCCGCAGCAGCGCCTCGGCGTCGGCCGGTTTGCAGCCGTGGCGGCCCAGCTCGAGCCGACTGGTCTTCGATCGCGAGAACCCCAGGCGGACGTCCACGTCGGCGGGGTCGAGTCCGGCGCTCACGCGTAGTTCGCGCAGCTTGCCGCCCAGGATCAGCTTCAGGGCGGTCGGGTTGTTCTCGACCGCCCCCAGGGGCCGGACGAACAACGACGGGCTCCGTTCCGTTGCGGTCATCGGGGCGCTCCTGCTCTGTGAGGACACGACAGTATCCAGGACGGGGCGGGGCGGGCCAGAGAGCGAGTCGATCCCGTGACCGGTTCGGTCCCGTGCCGTCTCACTCCAGGACGGAGTCGAAGTCGCCGTCCCGGGCGCCCGCGACGAAGGCCGCGATCTCGTCACGGGTGTAGATCAGCGCGGGGCCGAGCGGGTCGCGGGAGTTGCGGACCGCGATCCGGCCACCGGGAAGGGCCGCGAACTCGACGCAGTTTCCCGTGGCGTTGCTGTACGTGCTCTTGGTCCATGTGACCGGACCCAGGGCTCCGGCCTGCATACCGTTGAAGAACTCCACACCCACCAACCCCTGCCGTTTCGTTCAGGTGTTCCAGGAAGGCCTGAATGCAATCCCAGATGCAATTGCATTTTGAGGACTCGGCCGACGATACTCGTTCCAGATCGACTGCCGCACCGTCGAACACCGAAGCCTGCAGGGGGACATGCCCAGTGACGGCTCACACCTCGGCCTTATCGCGTACGGATACCGCGCTGCCGCGCGACGAGAGTCTGGGGGCCTTCGCGGCCTGCGGGCTCGGCGGGTGTCCGAGCAGTGCGGGACACGCGCGGCGGTTCGTCAGGGCCACGTTGACGTCGTGGGCGCTGCCGTCGCTGGTGCCGGACATGACGCTGGTCGTCAGCGAACTCGTGACCAACGCCGTCCAGCACGGGCTGGCCCGGTCGTCCTCCCCGCCCTCGGAGAACCCCGTCTGGCTGGGCCTCTTCCGCTACCCCGGCGTCGTGGTGTGCGCCGTCACCGACCCGAGTGGTGACCCGCCGCGCCCGCGTACCGCCGATGACGCCGCGGGAAACGGCCGGGGTCTCGCCCTCGTCGGCGCTCTCAGTGAATCCTGGTCCTGGGACCCGGCCCCGCAGCGGGGCAAGACCGTCTGGGCGACCCTCTCCCTGCCCGGCGAGTCGGCCTGAGCCCCCCGCCGGCGAGGCCGGCCCGCAGGACGCTCGGCACCGTGCGGACCGGCCGCTCACATCAGTCCTGGACGGCGACGGCCCCGTTCTCGGAGATGACGTTCTCCAGGATGCGCGACAGGGCGCTGTCGCCCTTGACCGCCGTGGAGTTCTCGGCGCACTGCTGGTTCTGCGTGTCGTTGAGGATGTCCTGGACACCGATGTTGATCAGCAGGATGTTCTGGACGTCGCCCTCGACCGGCAGGCCGACGCACAGCTTGTCGAGACACCCGGATTCCCGGGTTCCTTTGCGTAACAGGCCGTCCCCCGGCGCGTAATGGCCGCGGGATCAGGGAAGGGCGGGTTCACCCCTTTGCCGCAAGGCGCGGATCCCCCGGACCCGGTGGCCGCGCGGGACGCGTTCGGGCCAAGGGGGAATGACATCGCCCGTCGGCGGTCACACATGGGGGCATGAACCATTCCGCAGCGGACGAGCGGGTCGTCGAACGGCTCGTACCGGCATGGCTGGAGGAGGCGGCGCGGCATGACGCGCGGGCCGCCGAGGAGGCCCGGGAGGCGTGGCGGCGCGGAAGCCTGTCCGCCGATGCCGCCCGGGAGCTCGCCGACTGGGTGACGGCCAGGGTCACCGACACGGGCTTCAACGAGGACGAGGGGCCCGCGCCCGGCGGGCCCCTGCGCATCAGCGTCGCCGACAAGACGGCCGTCCACCGCTGGCTCGCCGCCCAGGGGTACGACGTGTGACGGGCGACGTCATCCGAAGAGGGGGAAGCGGGCCGCGTCCGGGCCGAGAGCGGCTCGTTCGGCAGGCGTCAGCGCGGCTCGGCCGGTGGCCGCGCGGGCGTAATGCCCGTCGTCCCACGGCAGTGGGACGGGACGGCCCAGGAGCCCGTCCAGGGTGCGGCGGACCTCGCCGAGCCCTTCGGGAGAGGGTCCGGGCAGACCGTCGGGCGGGACGCCCAGATCGAGATGGTGGATCGTCGCCTCCACCGCGAGGGTGCGCAGCAGATCGCCCGCGCTCAGGACGTGCCCCTGTGTGACGACGTGCTGCGCCGGATCGGCGTGGTCGGCGGCGTGCAGGACGGCCGCCGTCGTCTCCAGGTACAGCTCGCGCAACTGCCCGAAGTGCAGGAACATCCCGGCGACCGTCCGTGCGAACCGGCGGCCCTGCGCCGCGCGCTCCTTGCCCTCGGCGTCCTGCTGCCGCCAGTCGGCCCAGTAGCTGACGGCGTCCCGGTCGGGCGGGGCGTCGGTGGGGGTGTGCAGGGCGTTGAGTGCGCGCTGGGCATCGCTCAGGCAGTGGAACACCAGGTCGCGCACGGCCCAGCCGGTGCACCCGGTCGGTGCCCAGGAGCGCTCGTCGTCGATCTCCCGGACGGCGGCCATGAAGGCTTCGTACGCCGCGTGCAGCACACCGTTCGGACTCGTGGGGTTGTCGACACGTGTCATGACGCCAGTGTGCGGCAGACCGGGTTCATGGAACCCGGCGCCGGGTTGGTGTGTACCTGACGTTAGAGTGCGGTGCCTGTGTCATCGGCGTACGGAGGAGGGGGCGGCGCATGAGTGCGCAACTGCGGGAGGCGGCGAGCGAGTTGGCGGCCGTATTGTGGCGGGAGCACACCGTCTACCGTGAGCGGTCCGGGGGAGTGGTCATCCGTGGCGAGCACGTCAAACGCTGGATAAGTCTCGCCCCCGCCGGTGGCAGGGACGAGATACTCCTCCGGGCGGGCCGCATCCTGGACGGCGGGACGACCGCCCCGGCTCGCTCGGAAGCGGTGATGCCGCTCGCCGCGGGTACGGCGGAGCTCGCCGCCGCATGCCGGCGCCTGCTCGCCGAGACGGCCGCCGAGGCAGCCGCCGCCGGCGTCGGCGGCACCGCGGACGGCGCCCGGCGGAAGACGGCGAAGCCCCGGCGGCCGAAGAAGCCCCGCCGGTCCCAGGGCAAGGGGCGGCACACGGCTGTGGGCTCCTGGGCCGTCCTGTTGTGCGTCGCGGGTGCGGTCGCATACCACTTCTGGAGCATCGGGGCAATGCCCTGAAGTGAACTGGGTACGGATCTGTTTCAGCGCTGCTTTTCGTGGTCCACTTGAGGCAGGCAGAGAGCAGGGCCGATGGGTGCGAAGCGCAAGTCGGTACCGGCCGGTGCAGCCGTCGCCGTGGTGATCACCGCGGCCATGACCGCCGGCCTTTACGCGTGCTCGGGACCCGCACCCGCCCCCCAGCCGTCGCCCAGGGCCTCCACCCCCCAGAGCCCACCCGCCCAGGGCATCTCGCCCTTCACGGGGCTCGCGGCCAAGCCCGCTCCGGTGCTCGCCGTCAAGATCGACAACGTCCCCCCGGCACGGCCCCACACCGGTCTGGGCGCGGCGGACATCGTCTACGTCGAGCAGGTCGAGGCCGGGCAGACCCGCCTCCTCGCGATCTACTCGTCGCAGACGCCGCGCACGGTCGGGCCGGTGCGCAGCGCACGCGAATCGGATCTGGAACTGCTGCGGCAGTTCGGCCGCCCCGCCCTCGCCTACTCCGGCGAACAGTCCGCGCTCCGGCCGCTGATCAACGCCGCCCCGCTGTTCGCCCTGACCCCCGGCGACGTCCCCCGGGCGTACTTCCGGGGCCAGGACCGCCCGGCCCCGCACAACCTGTACGTCCGGCCCGAACGCGCCCTGGCCGCCGTCCCGAAGGCCGACAAGGCCAAGGACATCGGCTTCCGCTTCGGCGCCGCGCCGGTGGGCGGCAAGCAGGTGAACGAGCACACCGTGCGCTACCCGGCGGCACGGTTCACCTTCACCTGGTCGGACACCGACAAGCGGTGGCTCGTGGCCATCGACGGGACGCCCGCCCGCACCACGGACGACGGGCGGGCGGCGGCCCGGACGGTCGTCGTGCAGAACGTCGACGTCCGCCCCTCCCGGTTCCGGGACCGGGGCGGCAACGTCACCCCGTACACCGAGACCGTGGGATCCGGCACCGCCCTCGTCCTGCGCGACGGCAGGAGCCACGAAGCACGGTGGAGCCGCCCCGCGGCGGACCGCGGCACCACCTTCACCACCCCCGCCGGGCAGCCCCTCACCTTCGCCCCCGGACAGGTCTGGATCGTGCTCAAGGGCCGGTGACCGCCCCGCGCCTCACCCCGTCGCGTTCAGCCGCGCGAGCTGATCCGGCGACAGCGCGAGGCCGGCGGCCATGGCGCAGTCCCGTACGTTCCCGGGGCGGCGGGCGCCGGGGATCGGGACGACCCGGGGCGACAGGGCGAGCATCCATGCCAGGCACACCCGCTGGGGGCTCACGCCCAGTTCACCGGCCACCTCGTGGAACGCGCGGTGCCGCGACCCCAGCGCGCCCGCCTCGCCCATGCCGCCGAGCGGGCTCCACGGCAGGAACGCCAACCCCAGCTCCTCGCACAGCTCCAGCTCCGGCAGGCTGCTGCGGAAGGAGGGTGAGAACTGGTTCTGCACGGCGACGAGCCGCTCGCCCAGGATGTCGTGGGCCAGCCTGATCCGGCCGGGGTCGGCGTTGGAGACACCCACCGCCCGCACCTTCCCCGCGTCGCACAGCTCCCTCAGCGCACCGACGGACTCCGCGTACGGGACGGCCGGGTCCGGGCGGTGGTACTGGTACACGCCGATCGCCTCCACTCCCAGCCGCCGCAGCGACGCCTCGGCCGCCCGGCGCAGGTGCTCCGGCGAGCCGTCCAGCGCCCAGGCGCCGTCCGGGCGGGTGTGGCCGCCCTTGGTGGCCACCAGGACGTGTGAGGTGTCGCCCCCGTACGCTGCAAGCGCCCTGGCGATCAGCGACTCGTTGTGGCCGGGATCACCGGTGTCCAGGTGGTAGGCGTCGGCCGTGTCGATCAGGGTGATTCCGGCGTCCAGCGCCGTGTGCAGGGTGTCGAGCGCCTGCCGCTCGTCAGGCCGTCCCCGGACGGACAGCGGCATGGCGCCGAAGCCGATCGCGCTCACCTCCACGGATCCGATACGGCGGGCCGGCATGGCGGGGTGGGTTCGTGTCACAGTCACCGCTCCAGCCTCGGCGCCCGGCCCCGGCGCCGTCCAACACAGGCTGGTGATGGCAGCCATCAGCCGGGCTGATCGCCGCCGTCCCCGTGCAGCGAGGCAAGGAGCGCGTGCGCGGCAGCCGAGGGGCGGGCGTGCGCGGGCCACGCCACCGCCACCTCCCACGCGATGTCCGTCGCGGGCGACAGACGTCGCAGACCACGGGCCTGTTCCTTGTCCGCGACCGAACGCGGCACGAACGCCACCGCCCCACCGTGCCCCACCACCTCGAGGAGCTTGTGCACATCGTCCAGCTGCATCGCGATGCCGCGCCGCACCCCCGCGGCGGCGAACGCGGCATCGGCGACCTGGCGCGAACCCCACTGCGGGTGCAGGTCCACGAACACCTCGCCCGCCAGCTCCTCCAGCGCCGCCGGCTCCCGCCGGCCCGCCAGCCGGTGTCCCGGCGCGCACAGCAGCACCATGGGCTCCCGCGCCAGAGCCCGAAGCCGCAGCCCCGCCGTATCGCCCGGCCCGGCGACGAACGCCACGTCCAGGCGGCCCTGCCGCAACCGCTCCAGCAGTACGGCCGACCCTGCCTGCTCGACGTGCACGTCCACCGAAGGATGCCGCGCCCCGAACTCCACGAGCCTGCCGAACGGGTCGGCCGCGCCCATGCACTGCTCGGTCCCCACCCGCAGCGTCCCGCCGACCACGCCTTGCACCGCCGCGACCGCCTCACGCGCCGCGGCCGCGCTGTCCAGCGTGCGCCGGGCCTCCCGCAGCAGCGCCCGGCCGGCGTCGGTCAGGTCGACGCCACGCGCCGTACGGACGAACAGCTCCGCCCCCAGCTCCCGCTCCAGGGCGCGCACCGACGCCGACAGCCCCGACTGCGCCAGGTGCAGTCGCGCCGCGGCCCGGGTGACGTTGCGCTCCTCGGCGACGGCCACGAAATGTTCCAAATGCCGAAGCTCCACGTCAGGCAGTCTAGGGACACGCCTCCGTATGCCCCCACGTGCGGGTGATCCATGGCGCCAGGGGAGCAGCTGCGCGCGCCGTACGGGGACGGCTCCCTGCGAGAGCAGCGAGACCGGGAGGGAAGCCTCGTATGAGCATCGGACCCGACGGCCGTGCCGTCCTGGCATGGGGTGTCAACCACTGCGGCCAGCTCGGTGACGGCACACGCGGTGAACGGGGCACCCCGGCGGCCCTGCACGACATCGGGCACGCCGTCGTCACCGTCGCGGCCGGCTCCCACCACACGCTGGCCCTCACCAGCGACGGAACCGTCCTGGCCTGGGGCGCCAACCATTACGGACAGCTCGGCGACGGCACGCGACAGGACCGCCGCCGGCCGGTGGCCGTGCCGGACCTGACCGGTGTCACCGCTCTCGCGGCCGGCGGCGGTCACAGTGTGGCGCTGCTGGCGGACGGGACGGTACGGGCCTGGGGTGCCAACGACTGGGGACAGATCGGCAACGGCACCCGGCACGATCACCACGTGCCCGTCCCCGTGCCCGGTCTGCACGACGTCGTCGCTGTCGCGGCGGGCGGCGGCCACAATCTCGCCCTGCTGAAGGAGGGCACCATCCGGGCGTGGGGCTCCAACAACCGGGGACAGCTCGGCGACGGCAGCAAGGACGAACGCCGCACACCGGTGGCCGTCCGCGACCTCGGCGACGTCACGGCCGTGTCCGGCGGGGGCTACTTCAGCGTGGCCCTGCTGGCGGACGGGACGGTACGGGCCTGGGGCACCAACCACTGGTGTCAGCTAGGGGACGGCACCAACGAGGAGCGCCGTACGCCCGTGCCGGTCCGCGGCCTCGCCGACGTGACGTCCCTCGACGCCGGATGGCACCACACCCTGGCCGTGCTGAAGGACGGCAGCGTACGGGCGTGGGGCAACAACCACTGCGGGCAGCTGGGCCTCGACCCGGAGCACGACCCCGCCGAGCCGGTCACCGTCCCCCGCGTACAGCACGTGGAGCGGGTGGCGGCCGGCTACCGGCACAACCTGGCCGTGCTGGCCCCGCGGGGGCCGTCCGGACCGCACCAGTGCCTCACCTGGGGCCTGACCCCCGACGACCGCCAGGACGGCTCAGGACCGGCGCCCCTCGACCTGACCGGCGGTCGGCCCGAGCGCCGCGTCCGCTCCCTCGCCGCAGGATGGGCCCACACCGTGGCCCTCGTGGAACACGTCGGTGGATAGGGGAGCGGGCGCGGGAGAGCCCAGGTGGCTCTGTGCCCGGTGGTCGCGTACGAGGCGCGGCCGCCCGCTGCCGTCCCGCTGCGCCTAGGCCGCCAGGCTCAGCCGGGCCTGCCGTGCGCTCGGCCGCGGTGCCCCGGTCGGCCTCGCCCGCCGGACGCTGACCTCGCTCACCGCCGAACCGTCGCTCACGGCGGCGGCGACGCGACCCGTCGCCGACCGTGTCCGGGCGAGACGGGCGAGATCGGACTGGGCGAGGGCGAGGAGATCGGCCAGCCCCAGTTCGAGGGCGTGGGCGGCGGCCGCGAGGACTTCCGACGAAGCCTCCTTGCGGCCGCGTTCCAGCTCGGAGAGGTAGGGCATCGAGATCCGGGCCACGTCGGCCACATCCTTGAGCGTGCGTCCCTGCGCGAGGCGCTCGCGCCGCAGGACGGCACCGACGATGTGCCGCCAGAGCGGCTCCTTGGGTATGTGGTTGTTCACCGCTCCAGAGTAGGAGCGTGGACACCGCACGGCTCCCGTACGGACGGGAGTGGCGTTCAGCCCTCGGTGGAATCTTCCCGCGTCGGGCCGTACGGGGAGGGTGAACTGGCCGTCAGGACAGGGGCGGGCGGGGGGGCGGGGGGTGACGGATCGGCCCGGGAGCGGGCCCCATGCCGTTGTACGGACTGGCTCCCTACCGCCGCCCCCCGGCGCCGCGTCCCCGCGTGAGCTGCCGAGCCGGATGCACAACGCCCGGTTCGCGTGGCCGACTTCACCGGGCGGGACCGCGGGCCCGAGGCTCCCTGTGTGCGGTGACCGGGCGGGCAGGGCAGAACACGCCTGGCGGCCGGGTTCGCCCGCCGCGCGCCTGCCGACAGGGGTGAACGTCACCGCCCTCCACGGTCCCGGGCAGCCAGGACCTCCGGCGGGACGGCGCCCAGGGCCCGGCCCGGATCGTGCACAACACCGAGCCGCTGCCCGGCCCCGGACCGCGGCGCCCGTGGTTCGCGCGCGGACGGCGCCCACCGGACACGTGATCGAGTGGTCCGGTTCAGGTGCCGGCCTTACGGTCGAACAGTGGACGGAGCCGGCCCTGCCGACGCTCCGGAACCGACCGCTGACCCTCCGGTGAGGGATGCGCCATGACCGTACCGCAGCCGACCCCCGCACCCCGGACCACCACCCCCGAGCGGGGCGGCGGCAACGCGATGGCCCTCGTGGTCATCGCCTCGTGTCAGCTGATGGTGGTCCTCGACATCACCATCGTGAACATCGCTCTGCCGCACATCCAGAGCTCGCTGAACTTCTCGACCACGAACCTCTCCTGGGTGGTCAACGCCTACACGCTCACCTTCGGCGGCCTGCTGCTGCTCGGTGGCCGTGCCGGCGACATCCTCGGGCGCCGCCGGGTGTTCGTCTTCGGGCTGCTGCTGTTCGTCCTCGCCTCGTTGCTGGGCGGCCTGGCACAGAACTCCGGGCAACTCCTCGCCGCCCGCGCCCTCCAGGGCGTCGGCGGGGCCATCGCCTCCCCGACCTCCCTCGCCCTGATCAGCACGACGTTCAGGGAAGGCCCGGAGCGCAACCGGGCGTTCGGTGTGTTCGCGGCGGTCTCCGCGGGCGGCAGCGCCATCGGGCTCCTCGCCGGCGGCATGCTCGTCGAATGGCTCGACTGGCGCTGGGTGCTCTTCGTCAACGTACCGATCGGGCTGCTCATCGTCCTGGCCACACCCCGATGGATCAAGGAGTCCGAGCGCCACCCGGGGAACTTCGACATCACCGGGGCGCTGACCTCCACCTTCGGCATGGTCCTGCTGGTCTACGGGTTCATCCGGGCCGCGCAGGACGGCTGGGGCGATGTGCTCACCGTGGCGTCCTTCGCCGCGGCCGTGGTGATCCTCGTGGCGTTCGTCCTCGTGGAACGGCGCTCCAGACAGCCGATCACCCCGCTGCACATGTTCGCCGACCGCAACCGTTCCGGCACGTACGCCATCATGCTCAGCCTCGCCGCCGCGATGTTCGGGATGTTCTTCTTCCTGACCCTGTTCGTCCAGAACGTCCTCGACTTCAGCCCCCTCCAGGCCGGACTCGCCTTCCTGCCGGTCAGCGCGATCATCGCGGTCGGGGCGGGGTTGGCCTCCCAACTCCTGCCGCGCTACGGACCCAAACCCTTCATGGTGACCGGAGGACTGCTCGCGGCGGCGGGCCTCGCCTGGCTCACCCTGACCGATGTGCATTCCACCTACCTCGGCAGTGTGCTGGGGCCGATGCTGGTCTTCGGCCTCGGCATGGGGATGGAGTTCGTCTCCCTCACCCTGATGGCGCTGTCCAACGTCCCCACGCATGAGACGGGCGCGGCATCCGGACTCCTCAACGCCACCCAGCAGGTCGGCGGTTCGCTCGGACTGTCCATCCTGGTCACCGTGTTCGGCACGGCGAGCGCCAACGAGGCCGAGAAGCAGGTGCCCGCCTTCCTTTCCCAGGCGAACCCGTGGAGCGCCTGCGCTTCCAGCGCACCGGAGAGCTACCGCCGCCCTGGGCCGATCACGTCCTGACGTCCGGGGTCTCGGCGGCGTTCATCGTCGCGGCCATCTTCACCGCCGTCGCGGCGGTCATCGCCCTCCTGGTCATCCAGGTGCGCCCCTCCGACATCGAGCGCCTCAAGGGCGGGCTGGGCCCGGGCGGTGTGTGACCGGGCCGCGCGCACCGGCAGGGCGGGCCTCCGCGGACCCCGGCGGAATCGCCGCCCGCCGCCTAGAATCGCGGGGCATGGAGCAGATACCGCACGGCTCGCCCGAGGATCCCAACCCGCTCCGGCGGCTCTCCCTGGAGCAGCTGCGCCGCCGTACCAGCGTGAAGTGGCGTACGTACCCCGACGACGTACTGCCCCTGTGGGTGGCCGAGATGGACGTGCCGCTGGCCGAGCCCGTGGCCCGGGCGGTCACCGACGCGGTCGCCCTCGGAGACACCGGTTACCCCGCCGGGACGGGCTACGCCGAGGCGCTGGCGGCGTTCGCGAGCGAGCGGTGGGGCTGGCCCACGCTCGCGGTGGACCGCACCCGGCTCGTACCCGACGTGATGCTCGGCATCGTCGAGGTGCTCAAGCTGATCACCGGCCCCGGTGACGCGGTCGTGGTCAACTGCCCCGTCTACAACCCGTTCTACCTGTTCGTGGAGCACATGCAGCGCCGTGTCGTGGAGGCACCGCTCGACGCGCGGGCGCGGATCGACCTGACCGTACTGGAGGACGCGTTCCGGCAGGCCGTCGCGGGCGGGCGACGCGCGGCGTACCTGCTGTGCAGCCCGCAGAACCCGACCGGCACCGTGCACACCGCCGAAGAACTGGCCGCGGTGGCGGCGCTCGCCGGCCGCTACGGCGTACGCGTCGTCGCCGACGAGATCCACGCCCCCGTCGTGTCCCGCACGGTGCCGTTCGTGCCGTACCTGAGCGTCCCGGGCGCCGACAGCGGCTTCTCCCTGATGTCCGCGTCCAAGGGCTGGAACCTGGCCGGGCTCAAGGCCGCGCTCGCGGTGGCCGGACCGGCCGCCGCCGCCGACCTGGCGGCGATGCCGCCCGAGGTGGGCCACGGGCCGAGCCACCTCGGCGTCATCGCCCACACGGCCGCCCTCCGGGACGGCGGCGACTGGCTGGACGCCCTGCTGGACGGGCTGGACGAGAACCGGCGGCTCCTCGCCGACCTCCTGGCCAAGCACCTGCCCGGCGTACGCCACCTGCCGGGGGACGGTACGTACCTGGCGTGGCTGGACTGCCGGGCGCTCGGCCTGGGCGACGACCCGGCCGCCGTCTTCCTCGAACGCGGCAGAGTCGCCCTCCACCCCGGCCCGCCGTGCGGCACCGGGGGCGCCGGCCACGCCCGCCTCAACCTCGCCACCTCACCCGAGGTGCTCACCGAAGCGGTACGGCGCATGGCCGACGCCCTGTGAGGCCCGCCCCTACTCGGCCTCACGCGACGCCGGGGAGCCGGTCATGTACGTCGACCACACCCGCAGCGGCAGGAAATCGGCCCGGTCCGACTCGCTCCCGCCCACTCCGTTCATGGGCAGCAGCCCCTCCGTACCGGGCCGGCTGCGGAACACCGTGACGGCCGTGGACAACCGGCCGGTGTAGCCGACGAACCAGGACGCGGGGACCTGGTCCTCGGCACCGGTCCGGCCCGCGGAGACCGGGGGCAGGGCACGGATGGCGTCGGGGGCCATCACATCCACGGCCACGTCCCGCAGCGCCTCCGACACCTCACGCGCCACCTCCGTGTCCAGCACCTGCCGCGCGTCGGGCCGCTCCAGCCCCTCCAGCGGCGTGCCCAGATGGCTGACCGCGGTGACGGAGTACGGGTCGGTCTGCCGCCCCTCGGCGGCGAACGTGGCATACGCCCCCGCCATCCTGATCGCGCTCGGGGTCGACGTTCCGGTGGAGAAGGACGGCTCCAGGGGAGCCATGCTCAGCGGTAACAGGCCGGAACCGACGGCGAGATCACGCACCTTCCGCAGCCCCACGGCCTCGCCCAGCCGCGTGTAGAGACCGCTGTCGCCCCGGGCCAGCGCCTGGCGCAGCGCGGGAGGCGCGTCGTCGACGGAACCGACCCCGTGCTGCAGCGCCGCCGCGAGGACGAACGGTGTGAAGGCCGAACCCACCGGCACACCGGCCGTGTCGGCGTTGTTGGTGAAGTGCTTGGTCGCGTCGGACCCCCCGTACAGCGCCAGCACCGCCCCGTCGCCCGGCCGGATCGACGCGGCGCCGATCTCCACGTCACGGTCGGCGATCCGGCGGGCCGGGTCGAGCGAGGTCTGCCGGACCTCCTCCACCGTCGCCCGCAGCCGGTCCACCTCCCGCTTGTCGAAGGTGGTCCGGATCCGGTACCCCCCGCGTCCCAGCTGTTCGGTCGTCAGCCCGGTGCGGTTCTTGATGTACTTGTTCGCCACGTCGACCAGATAGCCGATCTGGCCGGACAGGTTGGTGGAGACCGACTCCGGCCGGGGCTCGGGGAAGACGGTGTACTTCGCCCGCTCCGCCTCCGACATGTACCCGAGCTCCACCTGACGGTCCAGGACGTACGCCCATCGCTCCACGGCCCGGCGGTGGTGGGCCTCGCTCAGCGAGGGGTCGTACAGCTCACCGCCCTTGAGCAGCGCCGCCAGCAGGGCGCTGCGGGAGGGGTCCAGGTCCTTGGCGTCCATGCCGTAGTAGGCCACCGCCGCGGCCTGCACACCGTAGGCGTTCCGGCCGAACCAGCTGGTGTTGAGGTAGCCCTGGAGGATCTCCTGCTTGGACAGCGACCTGGACAGCTTGACCGCCAGGCACAGTTCCCGCAGCTTGCGGTCGAGGGTCTGCTCCTGCGTGAGGTACGTGTTCTTCACGTACTGCTGCGTGATGGTGGAACCGCCCTGCACCTCCTGGCCGCGCGCCATGTTCACCACGGCCCTGGCCAGGCCGCGCACCGAGAACCCGGGGTCGCTGTAGAAGGTGGCGTTCTCGGTGGCGACCACGGCGTTCTGCAGGGACGGCGGAATGTCGGACAGGGGCACGTTCTGCCGGTTGACCGGCCCGACACTCACCATCTGGGTGCCGTCCGCCCAGTAGTACACATTGGCCTCGGCCCGCGCGTAGGCGTTCACATCGGTGATCTGCACCGTGGAGTACACATGGCCCACCAAGGCGGCGAGCGCGGCGAAGCCGAACAGTACGAGGCCTAGCGCCTGGCGCCATGACGGGATGTACCGGAGCGCCCCCCGGCGGCCCCGCCGCGGGTAGTCGATCCGCAACCGGCGGCCAGTTCCCGCCGGTCTTCTCGCCGGCCGTCGGCCCGTCGGCGACGGGCCGACCGCCGGTCGGCCTTCCGGCAGCGGGCTTCCCGGCAGTCCGCGCGGGACCCACGCCTTCCGCCCCCAGCGACGCAGCACGGCTCATCGCCCCCCTTTCCGTACGGGTGACTTGCTCGTCCCCTACTACGGGACACGGCAGCCACCCGTTCAGGCAGGCGTGGGGGAGGGGCGCCCGGCTCTCAGTTGCCGAGGGGCAGGCCTGCGGGCAGGCCGCCGAGCAGGCTGCCGCCGACCGGCAGCGGGGACGCCTGCCCCGGGGAGTCGGGGGACGTGCTGAGCGGTCCCGTGGTGTTGAGGTCGGTCACGATGGGCGCGCCGACGGAGGCGGGCGGCTGCTCCCCGGCCACCGCCGGGGTGACGGTGGCGACGCTCGCGCCCGCGATCGAGGCGCAGACGGCGATCAGACGGGTGCGGGGGTGACGGGACATGACGTGCTCCTGGGTGTGAGGGGGGAAATGGCCGAATTCAGCGGCCGGAATGTGCAACGAACCGGGCGGGCCGACGACACGGCCCGCCCTTCGCCCCCTCCCGCTCACCCTCTCCTCAGGGTGTGGTCAGCTCGTAGAACCCCCTTCCGAACGTGGCCGCGACCAGACGGTGGTGGCCGGCGTCGTACTCGATGTCGTCCACCGGGACGGCAGGCATGCCCCGGCCGAGGCGGAACCACTGCCTCCCACCCGATACGGAGGCGAAGACGCCCTGGTCGGTGCCCGCGTACAGAAGGTGGCCGCGTGCGACGACGAGGTCGTTGACGGGGGCGTCCGGAAGGTTGCCGGACAGGTCCTTCCAGCGCTTCCCGCCGTTGGTGCTGCCGTACACATGGGCGAGCGGCGAGCCGGAGCGGTACCCGGAGTGGGTGGTGTAGACGCGGTCGGGGTCGGCCGGGTCGACGACGACCCGGGTCACCCAGGGGCGGCCCTCGGCGAGCTTGGTCCATGTCCCGCCCAGGTCCTTGGTGACCCATACCCGGCCGTCGTCGGTGCCGGCGTAGACCGTCCGGCCGTCACCCGCAGGGGCGATGGAGGTGATCGTCCCGTAGTTGGTGTAGATCGGGTCCGGGCCGGGGCCGCCCGACAGGTCGGGGCTGATCGCCTGCCAGGTCACGCCGCCGTCCGTGGAGCGGTTGACCACCTCGGAGCCGTAGTACAGGACCTTCGGGTCGCGGGGGTCGAAGACCACGGGCGTGAACCAGTTGCGCCGCTTGAACACCGTCTTGTCGGCGAAGTACGTGAGGGTGTCACCGCCGTCCGTGGACCGGAAGCAGTTGCCGTACTGGTAGCAGGCGAACACCTTGTCCACGTCCGTCGGGTCGATGAGGTTCTCCTCCCCGTCCCCGCCGAGGTACTCGTTGAAGCCGTCACCGCCCCAGGAGCGCAGCGAGCCGTTGTCCTGGGACCCGCCGGAGATCCGCGAGGTGTCCTGAGGGCTGATGGCCGCGCTGTAGAGCTGGGTGTACGGCTCGTGGCGGGCCTTGGCCCAGCCGCCGTCCCCGTTCGCGTCGGACCGGTAGACGCCACCGTCGTTGCCCAGGTAGACGCGGCCCGGCCGGCGCGGGTCCCAGACCATCGCGTGCTGGTCGACGTGGATGGTCGAATCGTCGTACGTCCAGGTGGCGCCGGCGTCCTTCGAGGTCATCAGCGGCACCCCGGCGACGTGCACATGCCTGGCGTCCTCCGGGTCGGTCCACACCTTCCCGAACCACCAGCCGAAGCTCGACTGGGACCCGGTGAGGTTCTCGTCCGCCGGGGTCCGGCTCCAGGTGTCCCCTCCGTCGGCGGAGGTGTAGAAGCCCTCGAAGGGGCCGCTCGTCCTGTTGACGATGGCGTAGAGCCGGTCGCCCGCCACGGCGAGGCCGATGCGCCCCACGTCGGGCCCCCGCGGGGGCAGGCCACCGCCGAGACGCTGCCAGGTCTTCCCGCCGTCGCCGCTGCGGAAGACACCGGAACCGACCCCGCCGTACGTACGCAGCTCCGGCGTGCGGCGGTGGTCCCACAGCACGGCGTACACCTCGTCACCCTGCACGAACACCTCGGTGGCGCCGGTGAATCCGTTCTCGCCGGCCAGGATCCGCCGCCAGGTGTCCCCGCCGTCGTCCGAGCGGTACACACCGCGGTCACCACCGCCGTTGTAGAGCGAGCCGGCGGCGGCCACGTAGATCCGCCGCGGGTCGGCCGGGTCCACCGTGATGGCGCTGATCGCCCCGGAGTCGCGCAGCCCGATGGGCCGCCAGTGGGCGCCGCCGTCGGTGCTGCGGTAGAGGCCCGTTCCCTCGTAGGTGATGCTGCCGCCACCCGGATTGGGTTCGCCGGTTCCGGCGTACAGCGTGCCGTCGGGCGCGGTGGCGATCGCCCCCATGGCCTGCGTCCAGCCGTCCGGCCACACGGAGCTGAACGTCTGTCCGGCGTCCGTGCTCCGCCACACGCCGCCACTGGCCGCGGCGGCGTACACGGTGTCGGCACGCTTGGGGTCGAGCGCGAGCGACACGATCCGCCCACCGATGTTCGTCGGCCCGACGGACTTCCAGCGCCCGCCCACCGTGGGGAGCCGTCGCGCCTGCGCGGCGGCTTCGTCATGGGCGTGGCGTGGAATCGACTGTCCCGGCAGGGTCTTCTGCAGGTACCGGTACTCGGCCGGTGCGGCGGGCCCCCGGACGGGCCGGTACACGTCGGGCGGACCGGGTGGCGCCGCCGTCGCGGCCACGGGCGCCGCCAGGAGGGCGAGGCCCGTGAGCGGTGCGAGGACCAGGTGGAGCAGACGTCTGCGCATGGACACCCTCTTCGTCGTCATGGGCATGGTCATCTCAAGCCGTGCTGACGCTACGAGAGGGACCAGGGCAACAGAAGGGCGTGCACCGGACTTTGTGGCGGCCGTGCTCCGTGGTGCACGGCGGACGGAACGGCCCCTGACCGTCCCGTCCTCATGCCGAGACGAAACGGCCCAGCTCCTCGCCGCGGAGCCGGCCCGGCGGCAGTCTCCGGCCGAACGCGACCAGCAGGAGATCCTGCGCCGCGCCGTACAGCGGGCTCCCCGTGCCGAAGGACCAGTCGAGGTCGTCGGCGCGGAGCTGGACGCCGTCCAGGCGGGCTCCGAAGAACCGTGCGCTTCGCGGGGTGACGCTCTCCGGGACCACACGGACAAGGTCCTCCGGTACGCGGCGGTCGAGGCCGAGCGCGACGGTGATGTCCAGGCCGTGCACGACGTCGTGGCCGAGCGCCGGCTCGGAGAAGGCGGCCGCGTCCCGGCGGGCACAGCGGTTGGTCATCCGGTGAAGGCTGCCGCGCGCCTTCACGAGTTCGACGACCGTGCGGGGGAGGGAGTGGAGGAAGCCCATCGACATATGGGCCGCGACCTCCCGTACGCGCCATCCGGCGCACAGTGTCGGCGCGTCCCACGACGCGACGGGCAGAGCGTCCAACAGGGCTGCCGGCTCCCTGCGTTCGGCCGCGATGGCGGATGTGATGCGACGACGGGTCGTGATCTCCATGGTTCCCAGGGTTTTCCCGGGACCGGCCATAAGTCCGAGAGAGGGTTCTTCTCGCCACTGGAATCACCAGTTATGGATCTTCGGCAGCTGCGGTACTTCGTCACGGTGGTGGAGGAGGCCAACTTCACCCGCGCCGCGGCCCGTCTGCACCTCGCCCAGCCGGGCGTGAGCGCCCAGATCCGTCAGCTCGAGAAGGAAGTCGGGCAGCCGCTGCTCGACCGCTCCGGCCGGTCGGTGACCCTCACGGAAGTGGGGGAAGCCGTACTGCCCTACGCGCGGGCCGTGCTCGCCACCGCGGACGGGGTGCACAAGACCGTGGAGGAGTTCACCGGCCTGCTGCGCGGGCAGGTCACGCTGGGTCTCGTTTCGGGCGCCGCCACGCACGAGTTCGGCGTGGCCGCGGTCCTGGCCGACTTCCATGACGCCCACCCCCAGGTCGAGATATCCCTCACCGAGGACACCTCGCAACGGATGCTCGCCGCCCTGCTCCGCGGCGAACTGGACATCGCCCTGCTCGGTCTCGCGGACGGAAACCCCCCCCGCCCGGCACCGGCCTGCGCGGGGTCCTCGACGGCGCGTGCGTGGAGGCGGGCTTCCGGCCCCGTATCGCCTTCGAGGCCGCCGCCCCGTCGCTCCTGGCCCGGCTCGCGGCCCGCGGCCTCGGCGTGGCCCTGCTCCCGGCACTGCCACTCGACGCGGCTCGGCCCTGCGGCTGCGGACGCTGCGGATCACCGATCCGCCCCTGCGCGGCCGGGTCGCCCTCACCTGGCGCACGCACGGCCCGGCGTGCCCCGCCGCCAGGGCCCTCCTCGGCCGACTGCGTACAGCGTTCGCCTGACGTGGTGAGCGACCGCAGAACTACGTCTTTGGTGCCGGTCCACCCGGGTCCGCGGTCGGATTCGCCACGCCGACAGGGAAGTTAGCGTCACACCATGCGTATAGGACTACTTGGCACCGGAAACGTCGCACGAGCACTCGCCCACGGCTGGAGTGCCGCAGGACACGATGTGCTCCTCGGCTCACGTCGGCCCGAGGACCGGGCAGACCTCGGCCTCCCCGTGGCGGGACTGCGCGAGACGGCCGCCCACGCGGAGGTACTGGTCAACGCCACACCCGGAGCCGTCTCCGTGGAACTGCTGCACTCCATTGGGGCGCCGGCGCTGGCCGGCACCCTGCTGATCGATGTGGGGGTCGGCCTCTCCGACGACTTCACCGAACTCTCGCACCCCAACAGCAGCCTGGGCGAACAGATCCAGGAAGCCTTCCCCCTGACACCCGTCGTCAAGACGCTGTGCACCATGGACTCCACCGTCATGACCGACCCGGACGTTCTCGACGGACCGAGCACCGTCTTCCTCTCCGGCGACGACGCCGAAGCGAAGAAGACCACCGGCCGGTTGCTCACCGACCTCGGCTGGCCCCCGTCGTCCCAGCTGGACATCGGCGGCATCACCACCGCACGGGGGCAGGAACACTTCGCCCTGCTCTTCATGGGCATCGCGGGCGGTCTCGGGGCCCACACGTTCAACATCAACGTGGTCACCCGCCCTGCTGCTCAGGTTCTGCCCTCTTGACGTGATGGCCGGCAGGCCCGGGTGGCGCGGTCCTCAGAGGGAGCGCGCCACCCGGAACCCCACGTCGTCGATCCGCAGGGTCGGGTGGCTGCGGCGCCGCACCGAGGCGCGGCAGCTCCAGCGCTCGTCGAACCACCCGCCGCCCCGCAGCACCCGATAGGTGCCGTAGACCTCGGGGTCGTAGAGGTCCCAGCACCACTCCCACACATTGCCCAACATGTCGTACAGGCCCACCGGTTGGGAACCCTGCCGCCCACGTCGTGGATCCGCTCGTCCGAGTTGCCGCGATGCCAGGCGATCTCGTCGAGCCGCCCGTACCGCGCCCCGGTCGTACCGGCACGGCACGCGTGCTCCCACTCGGCCTCGGTGGGGAGCCGGTACCCGTCACAGGACGTGTCCCATTCGACGTCGTCGGTGTCCGTACGGAGGCGATACGCGGGTACCAGACCGTCCCGCTCGGACAGGGCGTTGCAGAACCGGACCGCGTCCCACCAGGACACCTCCTCGACCGGCAGCCGGCCACCGCGCGGCGCTTCGCCGGGCCGCTGGCCGGTGACGCGTGCGTACACCGCCCGGGTGACCGGGAACGCCCCCAGCCGGTAGGGCGCGACGCCGACCCTCCAACTGCGCCGGGTCCGCCGGTCCGACAGTGTCACCTGCCCCGCCGGGATGGTGACCATCTCGCTGTCCACCATCTCGCTGTCCCCGCTCACATCCATGATCACGTAATCCTACCGGCGCCCGAGGGCCCGGTCGCGATCATTGTGGCGCGTACCGGCTCGCCAGGACGGCGACGGCCTCGGCGACCGCCCGCTGCAACTGAGGGGGACCGGTTTCTTCACCGCCAGGCACGGCGAACCGTGCCGTCACCTGCGTCTTCGACGACGAGCCGGGCTGACGCTCGGTCAGTCCGGGGGCCGCGGCCGTGGATGTCCGGCGGACTTCGATCATTGACCTGATCTCGAACAGCGCCGTAGGGTACATATCACCCCACCACGCCGATCGCTCCTTGGGCGTCCCATGGTCCTTCTGGCCCTTGCCTCACGTGCCCGCCGCCGGGCCGCCGCCTTCGCAGGCTCGGCTCTCCTGGCCTCGAGCCTCACGTTCATGCTGTCGGCGTGCGGCTCCAGTGGCCCCGAGCCGGGCCAACAGGTGAGCCGACAGGCCGACCGGCCGGCTGCCGCGGTGTCCCTGGAGCTCACCGGCGCCTCGCTCGCCGATGCGGTGAAGGCCCAGGCCACGGCGGTGCAGAAGCAGGTGGCGGCCGAACGTGAGACGCGCGCCAAGGTCTGCACGACCGATCCGGCCGACCGGGCGGCCTGCCGGAACCCGAGCGGCACGATCGACCCCCATGGGGGAGACCTGGACGGCGACGGCGTCTTCGAGCCGCACGAGCCCGTCGGCCCCGGCAACAAGGACCCCCGCGCATACGACGGTGGCAAAACGTCCGGGGAGACGCAGTGCGAGTGGCTGCGCTCGCAAGGCAAGCCCTGCTGAGACCGCGCGACTGTGTCCGCGTGCCGACGGTCACGTCCCGAGCGGCCCCAGGGACGGCCGGGGATCGGCGGACGGGCGGGTCGACGGACGGCCCCGCGTCGAGGGACGCCCTCCCGGCACGCGTCAGGGGCCGGAGGGAGGCGGGCACACGGATAACGCTCCGTTCCCGGTCTCCCTCCGGCCCCGCGACCGCCTCACACCATCACCACCGCCGCGCCGCCGGCACGGCATAGCGCCGTGCCCGCGCCGAGGAAGGGTCCGGTGCCGGTCCTGTCAGCGGTCGCCCGGCCTGATGCGGCCGCGCCAGCCGCCGGATTCGCCGCCCTGGCCTTCGATGAAGTCCTTGAACCGCCGCATGTCGCCCTTCACGCGCCGGTCGATCGTGCCGGTGAGGTCTGCGGCCTTCTCCGCCATGCCGCTGGTCTCCACGTCCATCACCAGCTCCACGCGCGTGTGCGTGTCGTCCAGGCGCTGGAAGCTGACCACACCCTTCTGCTGGGTGTCGCCGCTGATGGTCCTCCACGCGATCCGCTCGTCGGGCAGCTGGTCGACGATCTCGGTGTCGAACTCGCGCCGCACTCCACCGATCTTGGTCTTCCAGTGGTTGTGGCGGTCATCGACCTGGATGACCTCCTCGACGCCCTCCATGAAGTTCGGGAACTCCTCGAACATCGTCCACTGGTTGTATGCGGTGTGGACGGGGACCTCGACCTCGACAGCTTCCTTTACCGTGCTCATCAGCGTCTCCTCGTTCCCGGTCTGCGGCGCGGCAGGGACCTGCCGCGCACGTCGGCCGGTGGTGCGGGTACCCGTCCACGTAGATCTATGCGTGCCGGTTCGATGAGCGCCGGTCCGATCGCGTGAAGGTGCCCCCGTCGGTGGCTCAGCGCCGGACGTTCTTGAACAGCACCTTCACGCCGTCCTGGTGCCGGCCACCTTCGGCCTGGACGAGTACGTGTACGGGACGCTGCGCGCGGGTGCCTTCCGCGCCATGGACAAGCTGGGTCTGGGCAGCCGGGCGCAGGCCGTCGTGGTGGCGCACGAGACGGGCCTGGTGACACCGGGCGGCGGCTGACCCGGTGAACCGAACGGTGCGGCGGCACGTATGGGAGGGCGACTTCTGTTTTCGCACCGGTACGGCATTGGGGGCCATGGATGAAGCACGGGCGGCGCACCCTCCGGCGGGCCATCAGGCTGGCGGCCGTCGGAGGGCTGCTCTGCGGCGGGCTGATGGTGTCGCACGCGGTGGCGGGTGGGACGAGCACGGGCGGCCGCACGGCCGCCGACGCCGCCCCACCCGCCGGCGTGGCAGCGGATCTCGTTGCGCGGCTGGGTACTTCGCGTACCGCCGGAAGCTGGATCGGGGCGGACGGCCGCCCGGTCGTCGCGGTGACCGACGATGCCACGGCCGCCGAGGTCCGCCGCGCGGGAGCGCGGGCCGAGGTGAAGCGGTACAGCATGGAGGACCTCGGCACAGCGACCGAGACCCTGGAGCGGGCCCCCAGGGTGCCCGGCACCGCCTGGGTGGTGGACTACGCCTCCAACCAGGTGAAGGTGTACGCGGACCGCACCGTCTCCGCCACCGACTGGTCGCGCATGTCCGACGTCGCCCACCGGGCGGGCGATGTCGTCCGCATGCAGCGTACCCAGGGCGAGTTCACCACCAGGATCGATGGCGCGGTCCCCATCTTCAACGGAACCGGTCGTTGCTCGGTGGGCTTCAACGTCACCGACGGCCGGGACAACTTCATTCTGACGGCGGGGCATTGCGGCCCGGAGGGCACCCGCTGGTTCAGCGGCGACCAGGGCCTCGACGGGCAGATCGGCACCACCGTCGCCCGCAGCTTCCCGGGCAAGGACTTCTCCCTCGTCCGCTACGACGACCGCGACGCCTTCGACGGAACCAACGCCGTGGACATCGGCCAGGGCCGCAGCGTGCCCGTCGTCGGCGCGGCCGACCCCGTCGTCGGGCAGGAGGTCTTCCGCAGCGGCAGCACCACCGGACTGCGTTCGGGACGGGTGACCGCGCTGAACGCCACGGTGAACTACCGCGAGGGCACGGTGACCGGGCTGATCGCGACCACGGTCTGCGCCGAGCCCGGGGACAGCGGCGGCCCGCTGCTGGCGGAAGGCCTCGCGCTGGGGGTGACCTCGGGCGGTAATGGCGACTGCACGGAGGGAGGCATGACGTTCTTCCAGCCGGTGACCTCGGCGCTGACCGCGCTGGGCGTACGGGTCATCGACGGGCGCCTCGCGGCCGACCGGAGCACCGTCGCCGCTCCGTCCACGCCTCCCTCGGCACCTCCGTCCCCCGGTGGCGCCGCGCCGCCCGCCCAGGCCGCCGCACCACCGGGTGGCGGCACGGGGCAGCGGACGGTCACCGGGATCGTGAGTGCGCGCGAGCTCATTCCGGGCCTCGGAGTCATCGGCGTCAGCCTGCTCGCCCTGCTCGGCGTCGGCCGGCTCCTCGCGGAGCGCGCCGACCGCGACCACCTCCGCGCGCACTACTCCCAGCATTGGGGGTGACGCTGGATGGATTATCTGGTTCGTGTCGAATAATCCGGTTATCGACCTACGTGCTTAAGGTGAGCCCGCTGAAGCCACCCCCCTACGCTTGGGAGACATAGCAATGGGTCAGTTCGCACGTACCTGGGGCGCCGGAATCACCGCCGCCGCGCTGATCGCCGGCTCGGTCGGGACGGCCGTGGCGGTCTCGTCCCCGTCGTCCGCGCCGAACAAGCCGGCGGTCGTCGGCACCGCACTCACGACCGCGTCGGCCAACGCCACGGTGAAGAGCGTGAGAGCGTGGCAGCAGTTCCGCATCCGCGGCGTCGTCAAGAGCCTGCGGCCGGGCAGCAAGGTCACCCTCCAGCAGAAGCAGAACAGGCGCTGGGTCTCGCTCCCCGCCTCCATGAACACGACGTCCCGCTCCACCTACAGCATGCGCGTCGTGCTCGGCATGAAGGGCCACAACAAGCTGCGTCTCGTCGACAGCCGCAAGCGAGTCGTCTCACCCGTCATCAACGTCTGGGTGCGCTAGGGTCTTTCGTTTGGATCAGGCTGGATCAGGGAGTGGCGTCTGGTGCCGTGCATCGCAAGGCGGAGGTGGGGGTCCCCCGCCGAAGGCAGGGGGAGGAGCCACTGCGGAGCATGGGCGACCGACGACAACGCCGCGAGGTGCGGTGTCCAGGCGTCACGAGCCCAGCAA